>JAIVHR010000082.1 GCA_020200935.1 Sphingomonadales bacterium | reverse complement strand
CGGTGATACCGGTCGCGGTGGTGCCGATCGACAGCAGCAATTCGATCGCCTTGCGCGGCGACGCCGGATCGGTCGCGCGCTTCGCGGCGATGGCGCGCGAGCTCGATCAGCAGGCCGCGCTCGGCACCGAGATCCGCGTCCACTGGCTCGATTACGCCAATGCCGAGGATATGCTGCCGGTGATCCAGACGTTGCTCGGCCAGTCGGCGGTTGTCGGCGCGCCGGTCGCCGCCGCGAATGGCGGCGATGAAGGCGGCGGCGAAGGCGCGACGGCCAGCTCGTCACTCGCCATCGCCGGCCCGGGCGGCACCACCGTGCTCAACGGTCTCGGTGGGCGCGGCCCCGCCGTCGTCACCCGCTTCGAGGGCGCCAATGCGGTGATCGTCGCCGCCAACCCCGACACCCAGCGGATGATCGGCGAGTTGATCCGCCAGCTCGACCGGCGCCAGGAACAGGTGCTCGTCGAGGCGATCATCGTCGAAATATCCGATTCGCTGGCCCGCGAGCTCGGCGTCCAGTTCCTGTTCGGCGGCGAGGACGCGCCCTTCGCGGTGACCAACTTCTCGAATGTCACCCCGCGTATCCTCGATGTCGCCGGCGGGCTGCTCGCCGGCGAGATAGACGAGACGACGACGATCATCGACGGCGACCGGGTAACCACCTCGAACAACAGCGCGACCGGCGATTTCCTGCGCCAGAATGCGGCCCAGGCGATCCTCGGCGCGCGCGGCGGCTTCGGCGGCTTCCTCGCCACGCTCGGCGGCAATCTCGTGCTCGGCGCGCTGATCAACGCGGTCCAGGCCGACACCGATTCCAACGTGCTTTCGACGCCGTCGCTGACCGTCAACAACAACCTCACCGGCCATATATTGTTCGGCCAGGAAATCCCGGTCTCGACCGGCGAGGCGCTGTCGAGCAATTTCGACAATGCCTTCCGCACCATCCAGCGGCAGAATGTCGGCATCGAGCTCGAAGTGACGCCGCAGATCACCGCCGGCAACGAGGTCCGGCTGGTGATCAACCAGGAGGTCAGCTCGATCGTCGGCCCGGTGTCGGACGATTTCAACGAACTGATCATCAACAAGCGCGAGATCAACACCACGGTCACCGTCGGCGACGGCGAAATCCTCGCGCTCGGCGGGCTGCTCGACGACAATGAGCGGCGGACGATCCAACGCGTCCCGATCCTCGGCGACATCCCGATCATCGGCGAGCTGTTTCGCTCCCGCGCGCGGTCGCGGGTCAAGACCAATCTGATGGTCTTCATCCGACCGCAGATATTGCGCAACCGCGCCGACGCGCGCGAGATGACCGCGCGGCGTTACGGCTATCTGCGCAACCAGCTGCTGCTGCGCAATCCCGATGTCGAACCCTCGATCGACAGCCTGATACGCGACTATCTCGGCACCAACCCGCCGGCGGTCGAGCGGCTGCCCGACGACGCCGTCTACGGTACGCCGGTGCCGCCGCCGGCCGGCGAGATCGAGCCGCAGCCGTGAGGATCCGGCGCGGAGACGTCCCCGACGACCGGCCGCCGAGCGATGCCGATGACGAGGCGATGTCCCGCGCGCCGGCCGTGCTCGACATCCCCTATGGCTTTGCGCGCCAGCATGGGGTGGTGCTGCTCGCCGAGGAGAACGGCCGGATCCGCGTCGCGCTGCGCGAGGGCGCCGATCCGCTCGTGCTGCTCGAGGTGCGGCGCCATCTCGCCATGTCCTACGAGGTCGATTTCGTCGATCCGGTCCAGTTCGACCGTCACCTCTCCGAACATTACGCCGTCGAAGGCGGCGCCGCGGCGATGGCCGGCAGCTTCGACGTCGAGCGCGGCGAGCTCGATTTCATCGCCGGCGACATTCCGAGCGCCGAGGATCTGCTCGACAGCGCCGACGACGCGCCGGCGATCCGGCTGATCAACGGCATCATCGCCGAAGCCGCGCGCCAGGGCGTCTCCGACATCCATATCGAACCCTATGAGACGGCGCTGGTCATCCGCATGCGCATCGACGGCATGCTGCAGGAAAAGCTGCGCATGCCGGCGCATGTCGCGCCGGTGGTGGTCAGCCGGATCAAGGTGATGGCGCGGCTCGACATCGCCGAGCGCCGGGTGCCGCAGGACGGCCGCATCGGGCTGACATTGGGCGGCAAGCTGCTCGATGTCCGCGTCTCGACCCTGCCGAGCCGGGCCGGTGAGCGCGTCGTGCTGCGCATCCTCGACAAGGAGAGCGTCGGCATCGATCTCGAACTGCTCGGCATGTCGCCGGCGGTGCATGAAATCGTCGGCAATGCGCTCGGCGAGCCCAACGGCATCATCCTCGTCACCGGGCCGACCGGCGCCGGCAAGACGACGACGCTCTATGCCTGTTTGAAGCGGCTCAATGACGGCAGCCGCAACATCCTCACGGTCGAGGATCCGGTCGAATATGCGGTCGACGGCGTCGGCCAGACGCAGGTCAATCCCAAGGTCGGGCTGACCTTCGCCAGCGGCTTGCGCGCGATCCTGCGGCAGGATCCCGACACGGTGATGGTCGGCGAGATTCGCGATTCCGAAACCGCCGAGATCGCCGTCCAGGCGTCGCTGACCGGCCATCTCGTGCTCTCGACCGTCCACACCAACGATGCGGTCGGCGCGATCACGCGGCTGCGCGACATGAAGGTCGAGCCCTTCCTGCTCGCCTCGACGCTGCGCGCCGTCGTCGCCCAGCGGCTGGTGCGTCGGCTCTGTCCCCATTGCCGCGAGGCGATCCATGCCGACGGCAGCGCCGCCTCTTTGCTCGGCTTCGATCAGGGGACATTGGTCTATCAGCCGGTCGGCTGCGATCATTGCAACCAGACCGGCTTCGTTGGCCGGATCGGCGTCTTCGAGGCGATCCGCGTCGACGATACGATCCGCCGCGCGATCAACGACGGCGGCGACGAAACGATCATCGCCCGCCACGCCTTCCTCAACCAGGCCAATCTGAGTTCGGCGGCGCGGGCGCTGGTCCGCGCCGGCGAGACGACGCCCGAAGAGGCGATCCGCATCTCGCGCCGCGAGACCGAAGATGCCTGATTATCGCTATCTCGCCTTGGACGAGCGCGGCCGCGAGCGGCAGGGGCGGATGGTAGCGCCTTCGAACGACGCGGTGCAGGCGCGGCTCGCCGAGCGACGCTTCTGCGCGATCGTCGCCAACGTCCATGCAGGCGTGCTCGAAGGCCAGCGGCTGTCGGACGCGATGCGCCGCGAGGCGAGAAGCTTCCCGCCGCTCTATCGCGCGATGATCGCCGCCGGCGAGAATTCGGGCAGCCTGCCGCAGATCGCCGAGCGGCTCGCGCAATTGCTCGAGCGGCAGGCCGAGATGCGCACCAAGCTCGTCTCGACCCTGGCCTATCCGACGGTGCTCGCGCTGGTCGCGGTCGCCGTCGTGGTCGGGCTCATGGTCTCGGTCGTGCCGAGCGTCGTCGAGCAGTTCGACACTGCCGAAGCGCAGCTGCCGCTGGTCACCCGCATCGTCATCGGGCTGTCGGGCTTTCTCGCCGCCTGGTGGTGGGCGCTGGTGCTGCTGATGATCATGCTCGGCATCCTCTTCTGGCGCGCGTTGCAGCAGCCCGCCTTCCGCTATCGTTTCGACGGTCTCGTGCTGCGGATGCCGCTCGTCGGGCGGCTGGTGCGCGACATGCATGCGGCGCGGATGGCGCGGACCCTGGCGACGATGGTCGCGAGCCGCCTGCCGGTGATCGAGGGATTGAAACTCACCGTCCAGACGGTCAACAACCGCGTGCTGCGCGAGGGCACCGAGCAGGTGGTCGAGGCGATCCGCAGCGGCGGCAGCCTGTCGGGCGCCTTGCGGGCGACCGGCGTCTTTCCGCCGCTGCTCGTCTATCTCGCCGCCTCGGGCGAGAGCGCGGGGCAGCTCGACATCATGCTCGAACGCGCCGCCGACTATCTCGAACGCGAGCTCGACGGCTTCACCACCGCCGCGCTGGCGATCCTCGAACCGGCGATCATCGTGCTGATGGGCGGCGTCGTCGGGCTGATCATCCTTTCCATCCTGCTGCCGATCCTGCAGATGCAGTCGATGGCGGCCTTGTGAGGTTTTTTATGTTTTCAACGCCTATTGATGAGTCCTTGCCGACGAGCAACGCCCAGGCTCCCCTCCCCTTGATGGGGAGGGGTAGGGGGAGGGGTGACCTCTCCGCATACGCTGACGCCGGCAGTCGTTGCACCGAACCGAGAGGTCACCCCCACCCAACCCTCCCCCATCAAGGGGGAGGGCTTCAGGTCGCTCATCCTCGACGCCGCGCGGCGCGCAAGCCCAACGGCTTCACGCTGGTCGAGATGATGGTCGTGATCTTCATCATCGGGCTGCTCACCGCGGTCGTCGCCTATAACGTCTTTCGCAGCCAGGACACGGCGATGGTCACCAAGGCGCGCTCGGACATCGCCCGGCTCGGCCAGGCGCTCGAAATGTACCGGCTCGATCATGCGCGCTATCCGAGCGGCGCCGAGGGGCTGCAGGCGCTGGTGACGCCGAGCGGCGCGGGCGGGCGCAGCGACGGCTATATCCAGCGGCTGCCCGAGGACCCGTGGGGCAACCCCTATCAATACAGCAATCCGGGCCGCGCCGCGCCTTATGACATCTATTCGCTCGGCGCCGACGGCGCGCCCGGCGGCGAGGACGAAAATGCCGACATTCATGCCGAAGACTCGTGATCGGAAAGACTGGCTTCCCAATGGCTTAGCCTCTGATTTCCAGCCTCGCCGTCGCGCCGCCGGCTTCACCCTGATCGAGCTTATGGTCGTCATCTTCATCGTCGGCCTGACCGCCACCGTGGTGATGATCAGCCTGCCCGACGGCAGCCGCGAAGTGCGCGGCGACGCCGACCGTTTCGCCCAGCGCATCGCCGCCGCGCGCGACGAGGATGAGGCGATCTTCTGGTGGGACATGGCCGACGGCCGGATCCTGGCGCGCGGCGAGGATGCCGATCCGCTGGCCGCCGCCGGACGCGAGCA
>JAIVHR010000244.1 GCA_020200935.1 Sphingomonadales bacterium | reverse complement strand
CCTCGGCATAGCGGCGGGTCATCTCCCACTCCGTTCGTCCTGAGCCTGTCGAAGCCCTGCCCTTTCCTTGCGGGCGGATGAAAGGAAGGACAGTCCTTCGACAGGCTCAGGACGAACGGAGTGGGAGATGACCCGCCCCTATGCCGAGGTCATCGGCGATCCCGTAGATCATTCGCTGTCGCCGGTGATCCACCGCTTCTGGCTCGAATGCCTCGGGCTGGTCGGCGACTATCGCGCGCGGCCGGTCGCGGTGGATGGCCTCGCCGCCTATTTCGCCGACCGCCGCACCGACCCCGCATGGCGCGGCTGCAATGTCACCATCCCGCACAAACTCGCCGCGCTCGGCCATGTCGAGGATCGCGGCGGGGTGCGCAAGAGCATGGGCGCGATCAACACGGTGCTGCGAGAATCCGACGGCGGTCTGATCGGCACCAACACCGATGCCGCCGGATTCTACGCGCCGATATCGGGCATGGACGTTGCGGGCGTTCCGGTGGTGATGATCGGCGCCGGCGGCGCGGCCCGGGCGGTGTTGTTCGCGCTCGCCCGGGCGGGTGTCGGGCCGGTGACGATCCTCAACCGGACATTGCTCAAGGCGGCCGGGCTGCTCGGCGATTTCGGGCTCAAGGGCGATGCGCTGCCGCTCAATGCGCCGCTGCCGCCGGCCGGGCTGCTGGTCAATGCGAGCCCGTTCGGCATGACCGGCCAGCCCGGGCTCGAGCTCGATCTGTCGCCGCTGCCCGAGGATGCGGTGGTCTATGATCTCGTCTACGCGCCGGTCGAAACGCCGCTGCTCGCTGCGGCACGGGCGCGCGGCCTCGATACGGTCGACGGCCTCGAGATGCTGATCGCCCAGGCCGCCATTGCCTTCGAGCTGTTCTTCGGCGAAGCCCCGCCGCGCGAAATCGACGCCGAATTGCGGGAGATCCTGACCAGATGATCAAGCTCGGCCTCACCGGATCGATCGGCATGGGTAAATCGACCGTTGCGGCGATGTTCGCCGCCGAGGGTGTGCCGGTGTTCGACGCCGATGCCGAAGTCCATCGGCTGCAGGGGCCCGGCGGCCAGCTCGTCCAGGCGATCGAGGCGCTGTTTCCCGGCACCACCGGGCCCGAAGGGGTCGACCGTGCCAGGCTCTCGAAGGCGGTGCTCGGCGACAAGGACAAGCTCGGCGCGCTCGAGGAGCTCGTCCACCCGGCGGTCGGCGAGAGCCGCGCGGCCTTCCTCCGCCATCACAAGGACGCGCAGCTGCTGCTGTTCGATATCCCGCTGCTCTACGAGAAACGCGGGCCGCGCGGGCTCGATGCGGTTATCGTCGTTTCGGCCTCGGCCGCGCAACAGCGCGAAAGGGTGCTCGCCCGCCCCGGCATGAGCGAGGAAAAATTCACCCAGATCCTCGCCCGTCAGATGCCCGATGCCGAAAAGCGCGCCCGCGCCGACTTTGTCATCGACACCGGCGTCGCGCTCGAAGAGACTCGCGCCCAGGTTGACGCACTCGTCACTTGCCTCCGCGTGCATGACGTCCAATATTGCAAACAATGCGCGAGATAGTTTTCGACACGGAAACCACCGGCCTCAGCCCTCATGACGGGCATCGGCTGGTCGAGATCGGCGCCGTCGAGCTGGGCAACAAGGTCGAGACCGGGCGCAGCTTCCACGTTTACGTCAATCCCGAGCGCCCGATGCCGAGCGAGGCCCTGGCGGTGCACGGATTGTCGGACGCCTTTCTCGCCGCGAAAAAATGCTTCGCCGAGGAGTGCGAGGCTTTCCTCGAATTCATCGAGGATTCGCCGCTCATCGCGCACAACGCCAATTTCGATTTCGGCTTCGTCAATTTCGAGCTCGAGCGCTGCGGCCGGCCGTGGATCTGCGAGACGCGCAAGATCTGCACTCTGGCGATCGCGCGCACCAAGCATCCGGGCGCCAAGCACAGCCTCGATGCGCTGTGCATGCGCTACGGCGTCGATCGGTCGCAGCGCGAGCTGCACGGCGCGCTGCTCGATGCGCAGCTGCTGGCGCAGGTCTATGTCGAGCTGACCGGCGGCCGGCAGATCGGGCTGACGCTCGGCGCCGATGCGCGCGGCGAGCAGGCGCTCTTGCAGGCCGCCGAGCCGGATCGTCCGGTGCGCTTGCCAAGGCCGCACGCCGCCTCGCGGGACGAGCTTGCCCGCCACGCCGCATTCGTCGCCCGGCTCACCGATCCGCTCTGGCCGGTCGAGGCTGCGGAGCGTTGAACATCCGGCGGGCGAGCAAGTCCGCCGCTGAAAGGAAAGACACCGCATGGATATCCGCGTCTCGGGACACCAGGTCGAAACCGGCGATGCCCTCAGGCAGCATGTCGAGGAACGGATGGGCGCGATCGCCGAGAAATATTTCTCGCGCGCCATCTCCGCCCAGGTGACCTTCGGCAAGGGTCCGCACGATCACGGCTTTCGCTGCACGATCGTCGCCCATGTCATGCAGGGGGTGATCCTGGGCTACACCGTGTTCGGCGGCGGCGACGAGGAGGGCCAGCCCGAGGACAACCCGCCGATCGTCGCCGAGAACCGCGTCGACATCCCCGAAACCAGCGTTTCGAGCGCGGTGCATATGCTCGATTTGCGGAACACCAATGCGCTGCTCTTCAAAAACACCATGACCGGCGTATATAACATGGTGTATCGCCGCCGCGACGGCACGATCGGCTGGGTCGAGCCCGACCGTTCGGCCTGATAGCGCCAGCCAGTAACAGTATTCGAAGGGCCGGATTTCCGGCCGGACAGGTCAGAGATGAGAGAGTTTGGGGATTTGCTGGGGCCGGGTTCGGTCCATTTCGGCATTCGCGTTGACGGCAAGAAGGGGCTGTTCAAGGAATTGTCGGTGCTTGCTTCGCCGTGCGTCGGCGCTGAGCCGCGCGACATACTCGCCCAGCTCGCCAGGCGCGAACAGCTGGGTTCGACGGGCTTCGGAGACGGCGTCGGCCTGCCGCATGCCCAATTCGATTCGCTCGACCGGCCGACCGGCGTTTTCCTGCGGCTCGCCCGCCCGGTCGATTATGATTCGGCCGACGACATTCCGGTCGATTGCGTCTTCGCGCTGTTCTCGCCGCGCGAGGACGGCGCCGCGCATCTGCGCGCCCTCGCCCAGGTCAGCCGGCGCTTCCGCGACGAGGATTTCGTCGCCAAGCTGCGCGGCGCGCGTTCCGAAGACGCGCTCTATGCGCTGCTCACCGACTACGCGGCGGCCGACGCTGCCTGACCCGCCGGCGCCAGCCACGGCACGAGTTATTTCAAGATGCTCGACGATGCCGCCTTCTATGCCGCCAACAGCATGGTCTCGGACCGTTTCCTGCTGACCACCGGCTTCAACTTGCTATTCACCAAGCCGATCGCCGAAGGGCCGGTGACCGCCGAAGGGCGCTGGATCAGCGGTCATCGCCGCGTCTTCGTCGCCGAGGCGCGGCTGATCGACGCCGAGGGCGAGGAAGCCGGCCGCGGCACCGGAACCTTCATGCGGTCGCGAATCGCGCTGTCGTCGCTCGCCGGCTATCGCCAGCCCGATCGATGACGCCGAGGCTCACCGCCAAGCTGCTGGTCTCGGCGATACGCAAGAAAGCGGAGGCCGAGGGCGGCCACGCCATGGTGCTTTCCAAGGGGGACGCCATGTCAGGGTCGGTGCTGCTGGCGATCGTCGGGGAAGGCCGGACGCGGCAGCTGCTCGAACGATCGCTCGGGCTCGACGATATCTACCGCTGGACCGAGGCGGGACCCGAGCCGGGCAGCGATGAGCCCGAATTCTCTGACTACCTCGCCAGACGCCGCAATTTCGATCCCGATATCTGGGTCGTCGAACTCGACCTCGCGGTCGATGCCGACTGGCTCGAGGATTTCACGGGGGGGTTGTAGGCGGGAGGCCAAGCACCGACCTCCGTTCGTCCTGAGCGCTGCCGAAGGCAGCAGTCGAAGGGCGAGGGGCGCTCCGCCGGCAACCCGGGAGCCATCGCCCTTCGACTTCGCTCAGGACGAACGGAAGCGAGAAACCATACGGCCAAAGCGCCCTTCCCAAAGTTCCACCTTTGTTCTAGCCTTTCCGTATGGCCACGACACCCGCACCCGAAGTCTGTTTCGAGGACGAGCCGCAAGCGGCCGCGGTGGCGCGCGGCGTCGGCCGACTGTTCTTCCGCCATGACTGCATGTCGCTTTGCGAGGTCTCGCTCGGCAATGGCCGCCGCGCCGATATCATGGCGCTCGACGCCAAGGGCCGCATCACGATCGTCGAGATCAAGGTCAGCCGCGCCGATCTGCTCGGCGATGCCAAATGGCCCGACTATCTCGATTATTGCGATTATTTCTATTGGGCGGTGCCGGCGGGCTTCGATCTGGAACCCTTCAAGCGCGAAGATTTCCGGCCCGATTGCTGCGGGCTCATCGTCGCCGACGCCTATGACGCGGCGATCGGGCGGCCCGCGCCCGAGCGCAAACTCGCGGCTTCGCGCCGGCGCGCTGAGACGCTGCGCTTCGCACGCCGGGCGGCCGCGCGGCTGCTGGCGCTCGACGATCCGAGCCTGACCGGGCTGGACTAGCTTCTAATTGGGCGAGGGACCGACCTGCTCCGCCGACCGGTCTTGCGGCTGCGCCTGGTCGAGCAGCGCGAGCAGCCTCGCGCCGCGCGAATCGCGCTCGGCATAATCGCGCGCCGACATGCCGACCACATTGTCGGGGACGTCGGGATCGGCGCCGGCCTCGATCAGCCGGCGGATGACCGCCTCGTTGCGCTGCTGGACGGCGAGGATGAGCGGCGTTTCGCCGCGATTGTTCCTAATGTCGACGTTGGCCTCGACGACGTTGAGCCAATGAATGCCGTCTTCATAGCCGATCTGCGCGGCGATATGCATCGCCGTGTTGCCGTCGCGGTTGGCGAGGTTGGGATTGGCGCGCGCGCGCAGCAGATACAGTAGATACGAGGTGTCGCGCCGGCGGGTGACGATATGGATCGCCGCGTCGCCCGATTCGCCCTCGCGGACGTTGATCACCGTCGATCCGGGGGCATCGACCGCCGCCTCGACGGCGGCGAAATCGCGATCCCGTATCCCCTGGAAGAAATTATAGGTGTTCGAATATTGCGCCTGTGCCGTCGGCGGCGCGATCGTCGATACCGGCACCGCGATCGCGGCCCCGACCAGCGCCGGAATTACAAATCTACTCATGGCAATGCTGCCCCTATGGTCTTGTCAGCGGTCTGTTAGCAAAGCATGGCTGGCGCTGTCATGAATGATTTTGGAAAAGCCTTTCTGGGCGCCGCGCTGTGCGCGCTCGCCGCCTGTTCGGGAGGCGGAGACGGCGAAGCGCCCGAGCCGCCGCTTGCCGGCGCTTCGATCGGCGGCGATTTCGAGCTCACCGGGGAAAGCGGCGAGACCGTTCGCGAAAGCGATTTCGAGGGCGATTATCGGCTGGTCTATTTCGGCTACACCTTCTGCCCCGACGTCTGTCCCGTCGACATGCAGAAGCTCGGCCAGGGCCTGCGCGCGCTCGAGGCGAGCGATCCCGATCTCGCCGCCCGTATCCAGCCGATCTTCATCAGCGTCGACCCCGAGCGCGACACGCCCCAAATACTCGCCGAATTCACCGACAATTTCCATCCGCGGCTGCTCGGCCTGACCGGCACCCCGGAGCAGATCGACGCGGCGACCGAGGCCTATGGCGTCTATTCCGCGACGGGCGATCCAAATGAGGCGGGCGGCTATCTCGTCGATCACACCAACAATGTGACCTTGTTCGGCCCCGAAGGCGAACCGCTGGCGCTGATCCCGATGGACGGGACGGGCGAAGAGATCGCCGCCGAGATCGCGCGCTGGGCGTCATGAGGCCGCGCTTCTGGGAAAGGCCGTTGGACGCGCTGACCCGCGAGGAATGGGAGGCGCTCTGCGACGGCTGCGGCAAATGCTGCCTGCACAAGCTCGAAGATGCCGACACCGGCGAGATCACGCCGACCGATATCGCCTGCAAACTGCTCGATATCGGCGCTTGCCGCTGCAGCGACTATCGCGGCCGCAAGGCCCGGGTGCCCGATTGTCTGCGGCTGACCGCGCGCAATGTCGGCGACCAGGCCTGGCTTCCCGCAAGCTGCGCCTATCGGCTGCGCGCCGAGGGCAGACCGCTGCCCGATTGGCACTATCTGGTCTGCGGCGACCGCGAGGCGGTCCACCGCGCCGGACAATCGGTGCGCGGCTGGGCGGTATCGGAGGAGGAGGCGGGGCCGATCGAGCATCATCTCGTCGACCGCGAGCTGTGACCCTGCAATTCCGCGGCGCCGACGGGTGGCATACGCTCGCCGTCCGCCGCCATCCGCGCGCCCGGCGGGCGAAATTGCGCATCGACAGCCTGGCACGCCGGCCGGTGCTGACATTGCCGCCGCGCGACAGCCTGAAGCGCGCCACCGGCTGGATCGAAAGCCATCGCGCATGGATCGAGCAACGGCTCGGCGGCCGGGCGCATCCGCTATAATTGGCGGCTGATCCTCGCCCCGCCCCGGGTGCTGTCGGCGACCGTGGCACATGAGGTGGCGCATCTAAGGCACATGGATCACGGCCCGGCGTTTCATGCCTTCGTCGCCGAACTGTTCGGCGGCGATCCGGCGCCCGAGCGGGCCTGGCTCCGCGCCAACGGCGCGGCGCTCTACAATATCGGGTCTTCGGCGCGAATGGCGGACGACCCGCCGCCGTCGCCGGGCGGCTGACGCGGCGGGCGTTGCGGGGCATTGCCCGGCGCCGACGGCGGCGCGCGGCTGTCGCGCGGCTGGCCGCGATCGGGCTCGCGTTGGCGCAGCAATTCGTCATCCTGATCGCCGCGCCGGACCTCGACGCCGTCATAGGGGGCGACGGGCTCGCCGAGGCCGTCGGGGTCGCCCGGGAGGCTGGGCTTCTCGATCGGCATGCCGTTCTCGTCGACGAAGATCTCCTCGTAGGGATCGCCGAAATAGGCCTCGTCCTCGTCCTCGAGCTGCCATTCGGGCAATGTCACCTCGGTATCGAACTCTTCGACCGGGCGGCCCGAGACCGCGAAGCGCATGAAATCGGCAAAGGCGCGCGCCGGGGCCCGGCCGCCCTGCAGCCCGCCGACCGCGCGGTTGTCGTCGCGGCCCATCCAGACGCCGGTGGTAAGCCCGCTCGAAAAGCCGATGAACCAGCCATCCTTGTTCGAACTCGTGGTGCCGGTCTTGCCGGCGACCGGCCGGCCGATCTGCGCCGCGCGGCCGGTGCCGGTATTGACCGCGGTCTGGAGGAGGTCGGTCATTTCGGCGGCGACATAGCTGGCGACGAGTACGCGCGAGCTGTCGATCTCGGCGCGGTAGATCTCGATCTCCTCGTTGACCCGCGGGTCCTCCATCGTCACCCTGACGATGCCGTAGGGGACGACCGCGACGCCCTGCGCCGAAACCGATGCAAAGGCGCGCGTCATGTCGATCAGCCGGACGTTGGAGGTGCCGAGCACCATCGCCGGATGGGTGTTGATCGGCGTCGTGATGCCGAAGCGCTGCGCCATGTCGGCGACGGTATGCAGCCCGACCTCGCTGCCCAGCTGCGCGGCGACGGTGTTGATCGAATAGGCAAAGGCGGTCCTGATATCGACCTCGCCGGCATAGCGGCCCGAGCTGTTGCGCGGGCTCCAGCCGGCCCATTGCACCGGCTCGTCGACCACCGCATCGTCGGGCGTATAGCCGTTCTCGAGCGCCGCCAGATAGACGAACAGCTTCCAGGCCGATCCCGGCTGGCGCTGGGCGGTGACCGCGCGGTTGTAATTCGAGGTCACATAATCGGTGCCGCCGACCATCGCGCGGACCGCGCCGTCGCGATCGAGCGCGACCAGCGCACCCTGCGCGCCTTCGGGGGTGTGCGCGCGCACCGCCTCGACGGCGCGGGTCTGCATGTCGAGATCGAGCGTCGTCCAGACATCCAATGGCGCGCGCGTCTCGTCGACCAGCATGTCGAGCCGGTTGAGCGCCCAGTCGGTGAAATAGCGCACCGAATTGGCCTTGACGAGGCCGGCGATGACCGCCGCTTCGGACAGTTCGAGCTCGCGCGCCGAATGGCCGAAGAAGCGCCGCGAGGCGGCATCGATGCCATAGGCGCCGCCGCCGAAATAGACGCGGTTGAGATAGAGCTCGAGCATCTGGTCCTTGGAGAATTTGCGCTCCATCGCGAGCGCCAGGATGCCTTCGCGCAACTTGCGGCCGAAGCTGCGGCTGTTGGTCAGGAAGAGGTTGCGCGCTAGCTGCTGGCTGATCGTCGAGACGCCGCGCACCTGATCACCGTCGCGAAAGGCGACCCAGACGCCGCGGCTGATGCCGATAGGGTCGACGCCCGGATGCATGCGGAAGCGGCGATCCTCGACCGCCACCATCGCATCGCGCATGACCTCGGGGATTTCCTCATAATCGAGCCACTGGCCGTAGCTCGGCCCCATTTCGTAGACCACCGTGCCGTCGGCGGCGCGCACGCGCACCGTCTGGCCCTGTGGCGAGGCGCGCAAGGAATCGTAATCGGGCAGCGACGACCAAGCGATGCCGACCGCCACGGCGAGCGCGACGAAGCCTAGCAGGGCGACATACAGCCCGTATTTGAGCGTGGTTACAGCAAGCCGGCTGAACCGGCTTCGTTTCGATGCGGCCGCTGCCATGGTCGTTCGCCGTAGGGTCGATTGGTCCGGTCTTCAAGCGCGATATTGCGCTGAATGGGGGCTGAATCGGCTATTCGCCGCGCGGATGGAAGCGCAGGGCGACGCCGTTGATGCGCGCCATTCGCTCTCGCTGAGATCGCGCTGATCCATGCGGGCGATATGCGTCTGCCGGGCCCGGGCTGCAAGAGCTATGCGATGCGCGTCGCGCGGGCGGCGAGCCGGGCGGCGCCGGGGAGACGGGCGAGGCCGGTCACGATCTTCGCACCCAAAGACGTCTCGGCGAGCCGGGCGATCACCCCCGCGATGGCGAGCGGCTCGCGGGCGCGGGCGGAGAAGGCGGGCTGGAAGGCGCTGCCGGCGAGCCGTCCGCCGGCGAAGTAGGCGCGCGCCGCCCGTTCGCCGCTCGCCAGCGCGATGCCGATGCCCTCGCCGGCGAGCGAGGGAATGACCGCGGCCTGATCGCCGATGCGGAACAGCCCGGCCGTGCCGTGTGTCGCGCGCCAGCCATAGGGGACATGGCCGATGGCATCGCGGGCGACGATCTCTCCGCCGGCGAGGCGTTCGCCGAGCAAAGGAGCTTCATCGGCGAGCCTGGCGAGCAGCGCGTCGCGATCGCCGGCCTCGCCGAGCCGATCGCGGCGCACCGCCATGCACAGATTGGCCGTGCCGTCCTCCTGCAGCAGCAATCCGGCATAGCCGCCCGTAAAGAGATGCAGCTCGATCCGCCCGGCGAGCGCCTTTGCCAGCCGCCGCGTCGGATCGAGCCGGAAGCGCAGCCCCATCCAGCCGCCCTCGGTGTCGCCCGCCTCGCGCGCCAGCCCGCGCAACTCGTGCTTGCCGGTGGCGAGGAAGAGCGCGCCGGCCACGACGATATCGCCGTCGGCCAACCGCACGATCCCGTTGCCTTCCGCGCTGCGCGCCATGACGCCGCGCTCGATCCGTGCGCCCGCCTGCGCCGCGCGGTCGAGCAGCAGCGCATCGAGCCGCCGCCGCGATACGCCGCGGCCCGGTTCGGGCAGCCGCGCCTCGGATGCCCGGCTTTCGGCGAACAAAGCGAGGGTATCGATCGGTTCGCCGCCGAGCGCTTCGATATCGAGGCCGAGCGCGCTTAGCCGTTCCAGCGTCCGCCAACTGACGAAGCCGCCGCACAGAGCATCCTGCGGCTCGGCATGGCGTTCGAGCAGCAGCGGATCGGCCCCGCCGCGCGCCAGCGTGATCGCCGCGGCGCTCCCGGCCGGCCCGCCGCCGACGATCAGCGCAGCCGTTCGACGCACAGCCGGAAGGGGAAGGCGCGGAAGACGCGGCTCGCGCC
>JAIVHR010000081.1 GCA_020200935.1 Sphingomonadales bacterium | reverse complement strand
GCCGCGAACCATGCGTTGATCCCCGCGGCATAGCCATTGAGCCGCGCCTGATAGCCGGGCCCCTGCGCTGCGAACAAAGCGTCCAAGGCCTGCGGGATGCCGACCCGCCACATCAGCGCGTCGCCCTCGAAATAGTCCTCGCCCCAATATTCGGCCGCCCGCCCGCGCCCCTGGCCGAGCAATTCGAGCAATTGATCGGGCCGCCCCTGCGCCTGCGCCCAGCCGAGCGCGTAATTGGCCGCCACCGCGCTTTGCGCGTCGATATGCGGGACGCCCCATTGGTCCCAGGAGATCACCGCCCCCGAAGCGACCTCGCGCGGCTCCTCGAAATCCTGCGCCTGCACCGCCGCCGGCCCCGCCGCCAGAGCGCCCAGCGCCGCCGCCGCGATCCAGAATGTCATCCACCGTCCGATCATGCCCCGCTCCCTCGATCCGTTTCGGAGCGAAAGCTAGCCGCGCGGGCACGGCGGGTCCATGGGGTAGGCGTAGGCGTGCGGCGCGCTCGGCGATCGGGTCGGCTCCTGATCCCGGGCGGCAAAGCGCAGTATTTCGACATTGCCGCTAACATCGGTGCCGCCGATCAGGATATCGTCATCGTTGGGCCCACAAGCGTATCGTCGCCCTGCATGCCGTAGAGCGGCACGCGGCCGAGCCGCCCGTCGATCAGGCGATGATTTCGACCCCCGGCATGGAGGCATCGACAGGCGTCGTCATCAGCCCGGCCGCCGCCGCCATGTCGTAATCCTGGTCGGCGAAACGCAGAGTCTCGACATTCGTGAGGGTGTCGGTGCCGTCGGGCGATCCGTCCCGAAGATCCCGCAGGATCAGCGTGTCGCCTTCGAAATCGAATTCATAATCTTCGAGATCGCCGCTGAAGATCGCGATATCCTCATCCTGGCCGCCGTCGATCACATCGTTGCCGTCGCCGCCGATCAGAACATCGTCGCCATTGTCGCCGCGCAAGGTATCATTTCCTGCGCCACCGTTCAGCGTGTCGTCCCGGCCTCGGCCGCGCGCATAATCCGCGCCGTCAAATCCGCGATAGGTGTCGTCATAGGACGTCAACAACACCTCGTCGGGGCCGTAATAGCCGTTGACGTCGACGCCGGCATTCTCGACGCCCCGCGCATCGAGATTCCGGACCGCCTGACCATTTCCGCTGATCGGCACGTCGAGGCGCGTAGTTCCATTGTCGGTCACCGTAGCGTTATACAGATCGATCTGGATCTGATCGGGCGCGGCCCTCGCCGCCTCGCCGCTGACGACCAGCGTTTGCCCCTCGACATGAGCGGTCAATTCCGTCGGAAGGTCCGGGAGGTCGATCTTCTGATCCCGAAATTTGAGCGTGTCGATGCCGAGCAATCTGTCGGTCCCGTCGGGGGAATCGGCGCGCATATCGTGGACGACGAAATACCCGTCCTCGATGGTGATATCGTAATCGGCATAGTTACCCGAATAGACGGCTATTTCGCGATGATCGTCGGGCCAGCGATAATCGGCCGTCAGGGTGTCGTCCCCGGCACCGCCCTTCAGCTTGCCGCCTTCGCCAAGGCCTAGAACATCGTCGCCCGCCCCGCCCTTCAGCCGGTCGTAGCCGCGCCCGCCATACAGCGAGTCGTTGCCGCCCCCGCCATAAATCGTGTCGTTGCCGGAATCGCCGATAAGCAGGTCATCCCCGGAAAAGCCCTTCACCCGATTGTCGCCGCTGCCACCGCGAAACTCGTCATCCTGATCGGTCAGTCGGGCGATATCGCCGTAATCGGTTCCGCGGACATCCACCCCGGCATTCGTGATGCCCCTGGCATCGAGCACCGTCAGTTCGTCATAATCGCCCTCGATCGGCACATTTAGCTGATAGACACCATAATCATCGATCCGGGGGAGACGCAGATCGATGTAGAGATTGCGATCGATCGCCACTTCGCCGCTGACGGTCAGCACATTGCCATCCGCCTCGGCGACGATCTTGGTCGGCACACCGAGAGCGAAATCCTGGTCGGCGAAACGGAGATTTTCGACATAGATCAACCGATCGGTCCCTTCCGGCGAACCCTCGCGCAGATCTTCGAGAACGAAGAGACCGTCTTCGATCGTCAACCGGTAATCGTCCCGGTTCCCATCATAGACGGCGATATCATAGGCAAAAATGGCGTGCTCGGGTCCGCCGATAATAAGATCGTCGCCCGCCCTGCCCTCGAATACGTCCTCGCCATCGCCGCCATCGAGCCTGTCGTCACCCCAGCCGCCGATCAGCGTATCGTCGCCATTCTGTCCGGAGAGGCGATCGTCGCCCCCGCGGCCGTTGACCCTGTCGTTGCCTTCGTGTCCGTGGAATATGTCGTCGAAGTCGGTCAGCTTGGCGATCGAATCGAAGCCGTTGGCGCTCGCTTCGACACCCGCATTCGAGATCTCCCGCGCGTCGAGAAAGGTGATCTCGCCATAGTCGCCGGTGACGGGCACAAAGGTGAAATCATTGTCCCGGACCGAGGGTCCGCCCATTTGAATATGCACGCGCAAGAACGCGGCCTCCTGTGCCGCCTCGCCGCTCACCGTAAGCCGGTTGCCGTCGCCCACTGCCGTTAACATTCGGTAACTCCTTGAAATTCAGCCCCGGCCTTGGCGGGGCGGGCCGACCAAGTCAACAGCGAGGTCGGCGCAGGGCAGGCCCGAAGAGCCCGGTTGGGGCGGCTCTCTCCTTCGGGCCGGGTGACGCCGTTCAGCGCTCCTCCCGCTCGGTCTCGACGATCTTGTCCTCCTCGGGCGGGCCGATGCGCGCCGAGAGGAATTTGACCGCCACCAGCATCACCAGCGCGAGCCCGCCGCCGATCGCCACCACCGGCCAATAGCCCGCCCCGCAGGCGATGCCGATGGTGACCGTCAGCCAGACATGCGCGGCGCTGGTCAGGTTCTTGACGTCGCCGCCCTTGACGAACACCAGCCCCGCCGCGACGATGCCGACGGCGGCCGCCATCCCCTCGATCACGCGCAGCGGATCGGTCTGCCCCTCGGGTCCGCCCAATTGCCGCCAGAGCATCAAGGCGGTCACCGTCACCACCGCGCCCGACAGGCAGACGATGCCGTGGGTGCGGATGCCGGCGGCGACGCCGTGGCGCTCGCGATCGATGCCGAGCGCCATCCCGACAGCCGCCGCGAGGCCGAGCCGCAGCGCGATCTCGGGCCACAATTCCCCGAAGCCGATCGGATCGTTGAGCATGGCGATATTATGCGCCGGATCGAAAGCGGTTCCAAGAGGTGCGGGCGGGAGAGATATTCCTTGTC
Source organism: Sphingomonadales bacterium (assembly GCA_020200935.1). Classification (GTDB taxonomy): domain Bacteria; phylum Pseudomonadota; class Alphaproteobacteria; order Sphingomonadales; family Sphingomonadaceae; genus Parasphingopyxis. The sequence continues at coordinate 101 of JAIVHR010000081.1, read as the reverse complement.
GGGCTCGACCTGTCGGTCGAGCGCGGCCCCGGCCCGCACCCCCACCCGACCTCCCAATGAGTTTACCCTGTGGGAGGTCGGGTGGGGGTGCGGGCTGGTGC
>JAIVHR010000243.1:5645-9029 GCA_020200935.1 Sphingomonadales bacterium | reverse complement strand
CTCTATAGGCGGATGCCTCGATATCGGGCCGCGGCGCGCCGGCCCATGCGCCGTCGGCATCGCCGAGCAGCGCGGCGAGATCGTCGCCGGCGACAGGCTCCACGCCATCGAACGCGCCGAACCAGAGCAGCGGCGGCGCATCGGCGTCGGGCTCGTCCTTCAGCGTGGCGAGCTTGGCTTCGAACGCGAACCCCGCTTCGTAGCCCAGAAAGCCCGCGACATGCCTGCCTTGCTCGAGCAGGCCGGCGAGACGGTCGAGACAGGCTTCGACCTCGTCGATCCGCCGCGTCTCGACGATTTCGGCGTGGCCGCTGAACAATCGCGCACCGGCGCCATCGGCGCGCGCATCGTCGAGCAGCACGAAGGCTCGGTCGGTGGGCAGTCTCTCCCGCATCCGCGCCTCATGCCAAGGCTTCGGGTCATGCGCCAGTTGCAAGCGGCGCGGCGAACCGCCATCTCCCTCCCATGACCGACGAACCGCCGATGAAGGTGGCGATCATTCCGGTGACGCCGCTCCAGCAGAATTCGTGCCTGATCTGGTGCAGCCGGACAATGAAGGGCGCCTTCACCGATCCCGGCGGCGATCTCGACAAGCTCAAGAGCGTCGCCGAGCAGCAGGGCGTCGAGATCGAGAAATTGCTGATCACCCACGGCCATCTCGATCATTGCGGCCAGGCCAAGATCCTCGCCGACGAGCTCGGCGTGCCGATCGAGGGGCCGCACGAGGCCGATCGCTTCTGGATCTCGCGGCTCGAGGATGACGGCCGCAAATGGGGGCTCCGGGGCAAGGTCTTCGAGCCCGATCGCTGGCTCGATAACGGCGACCGGGTGACGCTCGGCGAGCTGACGCTCGACGTCTATCACTGCCCGGGCCACACGCCGGGCCATATCGTCTTCCACCATCCTGAATCGAACCTGGCGATCGTCGGCGACGTGTTGTTCCAGGGATCGATCGGGCGGACCGACTTTCCGATGTCGAATCATCAGCATCTGATCGAGGCGATCACCGGCAAGCTCTGGCCGCTCGGCGACGAGACCGCCTTCGTGCCGGGTCACGGCCCGATGTCGACCTTCGGCCGCGAGCGCCAGACCAACGGCTTCGTCGCCGATCGCGTGCTGGCGGCCGGCTGAGCAGACAGCCTGGGCCGATCTATCCCCGTCGCCTTCGGCCCGACAGGTTCAGGACGAACGGGTTCCCTTTGGCGGCTGAATCAGGCGGTGATCGGCGCGGTGACGTCGGCGCCTTCGAAGGCGAGGCCCCAATAAGCGATGACCAGCGCGTAGATGGCGAGCCCTAGCAGCACGAGCAGCGTGGTAACCGTGCCTGTCGCGCGGAGCTTCTCGTTGCCGTCCATGCCGAAAGCGTGCGCGATGCGGCCGAGGATGAAGATGATCGCGGCGCCCCAGAGCCACGGATTGGAGCCCCAGGCGAGCTCGACGAGCGCCAGCAGGATCAGGAAGAAGGGCGTATATTCGGTATAGTTCGCATGCGCGCGCATCCGGCGGATGACGAATTCGTTGCCGCCGTCGCCGACCGAAATCTTGTGCGCCGTGCGCATCCGCCCGACCCGCGTCGCCAGCCAGAGATTGAGCAAAGCCGCGGCGGCGGCGATGACGAGCGTGATTTCGAGTTTCATGAGCGGCTCCCCCGGTTGACGGATTTCGGACCTCGCACGGGCGCGCAATGCTTGCAAGCACCGGCAGAATCGCTATATGCGCGCCACTTCGTCCGCTCATTGGTGGGGAATCGCCGGCAACCTTGATGGCTGTCGCCTAACCGCCTAATGCCGGGACGGAACAGACTTTTACGCAATAACAAGCGAGCAAGGTGCCGCCATGGCCGTCCCCAAGAGAAAAGTATCCCCCCATCGCCGGGGCAATCGCCGCGCGCATGACGCGCTGAAGGTCGAGGCCTATCAGGAATGCCCGAGCTGCGGCGAATTGAAGCGCCCGCATCATCTGTGCGGTGCCTGCGGCCATTATAACGGCCGCCACATCGGCTTCGAAAAAGCCTAGCAGGATCGCGGGGGCCGCCCGGTGAGCCAGGCGCCGCTGATCGCCATCGATGCGATGGGCGGCGATGTCGGGCCGGAGGTGATGGTCGACGGCGCCGCGATGGCGCGCGCCGACTTTCCCGAACTCCGCTATCGATTCTTCGGCGAAGAGGCGGCGATCCGCGCCGAACTCGCCAACTTCCCCGACTTCGCCGACAGGGTCGAAATCGTCCATAGCGACGTCGTCATCTCGGGCGCGGACAAGCCGAGCCAGGCGCTCCGGCGGTCCAGGGACAGCTCGATGGGTCTCGCCATCCAGGCGGTCAAGTCGGGCGAGGCGCAGGCGGCGCTATCCGCCGGCAATACCGGCGCGCTGATGGCGATCGCCAAGGTCGCGCTGCGCACCATTCCCGGGATCGACCGGCCGGCGATTTCCGCGCTGCTGCCGACATTGGGCGAGAATGACGTGGTGATGCTCGATCTCGGCGCCAATGCCGAATGCGACGTCGAAAATTTGATCCAGTTCGCGGTGATGGGCGCCGCCTATGCGCGCACCGTGCTCGATATCGAACGGCCGCGCACCGCATTGCTCAATATCGGTTCGGAGGACCAGAAGGGCACCGATGACTTGAGGGAGGCGGCCGCCCGGCTGCGCGAGGCGACATCCTTGCCGCTCGAATTCGTCGGCTTCATCGAGGCCGATCGCTTGTCGCGCGGCCATGTCGACGTCGTCGCGACCGACGGTTTTTCGGGCAATATCGCGATCAAGTCGGTCGAGGGCACGGCGCGCTTCGTCGCCGACCTCATTCGCCGCGCCTTCACCAGCTCGCTGCGCTCGAAAGCCGGCTTCATGCTGTCGCGGCCGGCCGCCAACCTTCTCAAGCGCACGCTCGATCCCAACAACCACAATGGCGGGGTGTTTCTCGGGCTCAACGGCCTCGTCGTCAAAAGTCACGGCAGCGCCGACGCCAACGGCGTGCGCAACGCGATCGGCGTCGCCGCCAAGATGGCGAAGGCGGATATCACCCGGAAGATCACCCAGGATCTCCAGAATTTCCCCAAACACCAGGTCGAGGACGCCGCCGAGTGACGCTTCGTTCGGCCATTCTGGGAACCGGCTCGGCCTTGCCGGCGCGCAGGGTCGGCAACGAAGAGCTTTCGGAGACGCTCGATACAACCGACGAATGGATCGTCGAGCGCACCGGCATCCGCTTCCGCCATGTCGCGGGCGAGGGGGAAACGACGGCTAGCCTCGGCACCGACGCCGCCCGCGCCGCGCTCGAAGCGGCCGGGATCGAGGCCGGCGAAATCGATCTCATCGTGCTCGCCACCTCGACTCCCGACCAGACCTTTCCGGCCTCGGCGACGATCATCCAGACCCGGCTCGGGA
>JAIVHR010000243.1:0-5611 GCA_020200935.1 Sphingomonadales bacterium | reverse complement strand
GTCGTGTTGCGCGCCGGAGAGGGCGAGAGCGGCGTGCTTTCCTCCCGGCTCCATGCCGACGGCCGCCACAACCAGCTGCTCTATGTCGACGGCGGCCCCTCGACGACCGGCACCGTCGGCAAGCTGCGGATGAAGGGCCGCGAAGTGTTTCGCCATGCGGTGGTCAATCTTTCGGAGGTCATGCACGAAGCGCTCGACGCCGCCGGGCTCGAAGCCGGCGATGTCGACTGGGTGGTGCCGCACCAGGCCAACCGGCGCATCCTCGACGCCACGGCGAAGAAGCTCGGGCTCGACCCCGGCAAGGTCATCGTCACCGTCGATCAGCACGCCAATACCTCGGCCGCCTCGGTGCCGCTGGCGCTCGACACCGCGGTGCGCGACGGCCGGATCAAGCGCGGCGACATTCTGGTGCTCGAGGCGATGGGCGGCGGCTTCACCTGGGGGGCGTCGGTCGTCCGGTATTGATTTGCTACCAATTTGCGACATACATCGAACTGGGATAAGCCCTTTTCGGGAAACTTTGAGTGGGGGATGGTGATGAGCGAAGCAGGAACAATGACGCGGGCCGATCTGGCCGATGCCGTGCATCGGTCGGTGGGTCTGTCCCGATCGGAATCGGCCGATCTCGTCGAATCGGTGCTGGCGCATATGTGCGACGCGCTGAGCGACGGCGAGAATGTGAAGATTTCGGGATTCGGCAGCTTCATCCTGCGCGACAAGGGCGAGCGGATCGGCCGCAACCCCAAGACCGGTGTCGAAGTGCCGATCGCCCCGCGCCGCGTGCTGACCTTCCGCGCCAGCCAGTCGATGCGTCAGCAGATCATCAAAGTCGACGATTAGCGCATGGCGAAGCAAGCCGGCGCCTTCCTGACCATCGGAGAGCTGTCCGAGCGGCTCGGCGTCGCGCAACATATTCTGCGCTATTGGGAAACGCGCTTTCCGCAATTGACACCGCTGCAGCGCGCCGGCAACCGCCGCTATTACCGCCCCGAAGACATCGCGCTCGCCGAGCGGATCAACCGGCTGCTCAACCGCGACGGCTACACCATCAAGGGCGTCCAGAAGCTGCTTGCCGGCGACGGCGACGAAGGCACCCGGACCGAGGCCTCGCCCGAAATCCTCGCCGAACTCAAATCGATGCGCGACGAGCTGGCCGAGGCCCTCGCGGAATAAGTCACGCCAAGCGGACACCGTTCGTCCTGAGCGCTGCCGAAGGCAGCAGTCGAAGGGCGGGCCGCAGACGATGTCGCTTGCGGCTCGCCGTTGACCTGCGGTCGCCTTCGGCCCGACGAGCTCAAGACGAACGGGGGATGGACCAATGCGCCTCGTCCAATCGGGCCGCCCTCACTCCCGCTCGAGCGCCTCGGCGATCAGCTTGCGGACATTGTCGATCCCGTAGAGCGCGGTGAAGCTCCCCATGCGCGGACCGTGCGTCGCGCCGAGCAATGTTTCGTAGAGCGCCTTGAACCAGTCGCGCAGCGGTTCGAAACCGTGCGTCTTGCCGATCTCGAAGACGGCATTCTGGATCGTTTCGGCATCGGCATCCTCGGGCATTGCGGCGAGCGCGGCGTCGAGATCGCGCAAAGCCGCGGTCTCCTTCGCGTCGGGCGCGCGCTTGAACAGCGACTCCTCGACGAAATCGCGGAAATAGACGAGCGCATGATCGATCAGCGTATCGAGATCGGCATGCGTTTCGGGCGAGGCGTCGGGCGCATAGCGCTGGACGAAGCCCCAGAGCAGGTCCTTGTCGTCGGTGTTGGCGACGCCGACGAGATTGAGCAGCATGCCGAAATCGATCGGCATCGCGGCTTGGGGCGGATCGCCGGCATGGACGTGATGGACCGGATTGCCGAGCTTTTCCTTGATCTCCTGATCGGGATAGGCGGCGAGGAAGCGGTAATATTCGTCGACCGCCTTGGGGATGATCTGGAAGGAGAGCTGCTTGGCCTTCTTCGGGTCGCGATAGATGTGCACATTGACGAGCTGCTCGTCGAAGCGGCCGTCTTGGTAGCATTCGTGGCTGGCGACGAATTCATATTCGAAGCCGAAATCGTCGAGGAACTTGCGCAACAGGCTGTTATTATGGTCGGCGAAGCTGTCGTGGCAGCCGAACGGGTCAGGCACCTTGCAGAGCGGCTGATCGAGATGCGCGTGCAGCATGTCCGAATGCGGCAGGTTCGGCGGCACCTTGCGCATGCCGTCCATATCGTCGGAAAAGGCGATCAGCCGGCTCTCCCAGCCGGTCAGCTCGCTCAGCGCATGGCGCACCATCAGCGTGCGGGCGACCTCCTGGAAGGTGCCGAGATGCGGCAGTCCCGAAGGGCCATAGCCGGTCTCGAAGACGATCGGCCCGCCGCCCGGCTTGCCGTCGGGATAGCGCTTGACCAGCTTGCTCGCCTCTTCATAGGGCCAGGCCTTGTGCGTGGCTGCGATGTCGCGAAGCGCGCTCAACGGGCTTTCTCCTTGCGGCGGAAATGGACGAAGGCTAGGCAGCATAGCCGAAAGAATGTCGGCGGTAAGCCCCGGATATCGGGGATCAAGCCGACGGATCGACGGCTGTTCCCGAACCTTCCCGGCGTATGCTTGCCCGGAGCCGGCCGGGGCGATAGCGACACATCCCCATCGAGTTGATTTGACAGGTCCATGAAGTTTCACGTTGCCGACTATCAGCTGCGCAAGAAGTTCTCGATCGACGGCTATGACGATGCCGTGCCCGACGCGGAGTGGAAGCCCGATACCGACCGCGACAAGAATCTCGGCAAGCGGCTGCCGGTCGGCTGGTCGAAATTCTATTACACGCTCTATCCGGGCCGCTACGAACCGGCGATCGTCTATCGGAATTTGATCCGCCTCGCGAATTACGTCGCGGCCAATCCCGGGATGCGCGCGCCCTGCCTCGAGATCGAGGCGGAGCTGATCGAGCTCACCGAGGAAACGTTGATCGAACGCGACGGCAGGAAATTCGTCGCCAGCGATTACGAGCATGACCGGTTCGATCATGTCATGGCGCCGGGCTGGGTCAGCAGCATCCAGAATGCATTGGTCATGCGCGGTCTGTGCCGGATGCAGGATGTCTGCCCCGACAAGTCCCGTCTCAAGCTGATCCGCGAACTCGCCGGGGCGTACCGGATCATCAACACCGCCGAAAAGCGGCTCGAGCGGCCCTGGTTCAGCTGGATCGACGAGGACGGCTATATCTGGTTCGATGAATATCCGACCGACGAGAGCGAGCCCTCGCGCGTGCTCAACGGCCATATCCACGCCGTCTACGGTCTCTATTACGCCCGGCGGCATCTGCCCTGGCCCTGGGTCGAACGATTCCTGCAGGGCGGCCTCGCCACCTTGCGCGCCAAGACGCATTGTTTCCAGGTCACCAACAATATCAACCGTTACGATCTCAGGGGCGGCTACAAGCCCGATTACAATCCCCAGCGCACGATCCGCCAGCAGCGCGAGCTCGCCCGGCTGACCGGCGATGATTATTTCGACGAGATGGCCGATATCTTCGCCCGCGATCTCGCCGAGACCGACGCCCGCCGCGGCGACAAGAAGCGGGGCCGGACGCGGATCAAGGAACCGCCCTATTGATCGCATCTTGCCGGTCGGCGGAGCACGCTGCATGATCGCGTTGATCCGAGGGGGTTCGGATCGTCACGGAGGGGGGTGAAATGCTGACATCGAGCCTGTCGGAATTGTGGGCGAAATCGGGGCTGGTCTGGCTGCTGGCGACGATGAGCTTCGGCATGTATCTCGGCATGAGCGGGCAATTCGGCATGTCGTCGGCGCATGCGCATGCCGGGCTGCTCGGCGGGGTGCTGGGAATCGCGCTGTCGTATCTCTTCTCCCGGCCGGCCGGCGATACGCGGATCGGCGCGGGGTTCGTACAATGGCTGATCTACAATCTGGCCGTCGCGACGCAGGCGACGGGGCTCTGGTTCGTGATCAACGGAAAGCTGGGTTTCGTGCCGATGATCGTGATCGGCGGTTCGGTGCTGGTTCTGACACTGTTGTGGATCGCGCTGGCTCTACGCCACCCATGGCGGCATCTGGATAGCCGCGCCCGACGGCGAGATCCGCACCGTCGGGCGCGGCGAGGCGATCGGCGCGGCGGCCGAGACGCCGATGATCGTGCTGAATGCGCCGATGACCGGCCAGCGGCTCGGCTATCCCGAGCTTTCAGGCCTCGATCTGCTCGAGCTCTTCGCCTTCGTCCATCCGGCGCGCTTCACCGTGCCGACGCCGGCCGGGCTCGCCCGCACGCTCGGCCTGCCGGTGCCCGAGAGCGACGAGGATGCGGCCTTGTTGCTGCTCGAGGCGACCCGCCACCTGCTCGATACGTTGCAATGGCCCGAATGGGGCGAGCGCGAGGGCGCCTGGACCAGCGCGCAATCCCTGTTCCGGCTGCGCTGGCCGTGGGCGGCGGCGGTCGCCGAGCGGATCGACAAGCCCCAAAAGGCCGAACGCTGGCTCTTCGCCCGGCTGCCCGAATGGGAGGAGAGCGCGCCGCGTCCGGCGCCGGCGACGATACGGCTCGACGATGCGCATTCGCTCGATCGGCTCGATGCGCTGATCGGCGAGGGCGCCGAACGGCGCGAGGGGCAGCGCGCCTATGCCTCGGCCGCCGCGCGCAGCTTCGATCCGCGCAAGCGCGAGGATCGGCCCAACATGCTGCTCGCCGAGGCGGGGACCGGGATCGGCAAGACTTTGGGCTATCTCGCCCCGGCCTCGCTGTGGGCCGAGCAGGCCGGCGGCGCGGTCTGGGTCTCGACCTACACCAAGGCGTTGCAGCGCCAGCTCGATCGCGAAACCGAGCGCATCTATCCCGATCCCGCCGAGCGGCGCGAAAAGGTCGTGGTCCGCAAGGGGCGAGAGAATTATCTCTGCCTGCTCAATCTCGAGGACGCGCTGCAGGGCGGTTTCGCCGGCCGCGCGGCGACCCTCGCCCATCTCGTCGCGCGCTGGGCGGGCTACAGCAAGGACGGCGACATGGTCGGCGGCGATCTGCCCGGCTGGCTGCCGAGCCTGTTCCGCCGCTCCGGCGCGACGGCGCTGACCGACCGGCGCGGCGAATGCGTCTATGCCGGCTGCCCGCATTACCGCAAATGCTTCATCGAGCGTTCGGCGCGCGCCGCCGAGGAGGCCGATCTCGTCATCGCCAACCACGCGCTGGTGCTGATCCTCGCGTCCCGGGCGGGCGAGCCATTCCAGTTTCCCCGCGAAGGCGGGGATCCAGGGCAACACGCAAAATCGTCCGCGGCTCTGGGCTCCCGCCTTCGCGGGAGCACATTGTCCCGCATCGTCTTCGATGAGGGCCACCATCTGTTCGATGCCGCCGATTCGACCTTTTCCGCCGCATTGACCGGGCAGGAGGCGATCGAGCTGAGGCGCTGGATCGTCGGCCCCGAAGGCCGCCATCGCGGGCGCAGGCGCGGCCTGTCGGCGCGGCTGATGGATGTCGCGAGCTACGATCAGGCCGGCGGCGAGGCGATCGAGGCGGCGAGCGCGGCGGCCGCCCAGCTGCCGGGCGAGGGCTGGCTCGGCCGGATCGCCGAGGGCATCCCGCTCGGCCCCGTGGAAAAGCTGCTCGCCGCGGTTCGCGCCACCGTCTATG
>JAIVHR010000242.1:3545-10661 GCA_020200935.1 Sphingomonadales bacterium | reverse complement strand
ATGGACGACGACGATCTCAGGCGCGGCAAGCCGACCGTCCACAAGGCGTTCGACGAGGCGACGGCGGTGCTGGCCGGCGATTGCCTGCTCGCGCTGGCTTTCCAGATCCTCGGCGAGGAGGCGACCCACCCCGATCCCTTCGTCCGCGCCGAATTGATGGTTGAACTCGCCCGGGCGAGCGGCCCGGCCGGGATGGGCGGCGGGCAGATGATGGATCTCGCGGCCGAGCACAAGCAGCTCGATCTCCCGGCGGTCACCCGGCTGCAGCAACTCAAGACCGGCGCGCTGATCGGCTTCTGCCTCGAAGCCGGTGCGATCCTCGGCCGGATCCCGCCCGACAAGCGCACGCATTTGCGCGGCTATGCGCGCGATCTCGGCCTGGCCTTCCAGATCGCCGACGATCTGCTCGATGTCGAAGGCGACGAGGCGGCGGCGGGCAAGAAGCTCGGCAAGGACGCCCAGGCCGGCAAGGCGACCTTCGTCTCGCTGCTCGGCGCCGATCGGGCGCGCCAGCAGGCCGAGATGCTCGTCGAGCAGGCGATCGATCATTTGCGCGATTTCGGCAAGGAGGCCAACCTGCTCCGCGCCATCGCCCGCTATGCGATTGAAAGGAACTATTGATGACCATGCGCGTCGGCGTCTATCCGGGGACCTTCGACCCGATCACCCTCGGCCATATGGATATTCTCCGGCGCGGCGCGAAGCTCGTCGACAGGCTGGTGATCGGGGTGACGACCAACCCGTCGAAAGATCCGATGTTCGACGATGACGAGCGTTTTGCGATGGTCCAGCGCGAGGTCGCCGATTGCGAGGGCGATATCGCGGTCGTGCACTTCAATTCGCTGCTGATGGATTTCGCCGAGCGCGAAGGCGCCACGGTGATCATTCGCGGTCTGCGCGCCGTCGCCGACTTCGAATATGAATTCCAGATGGCCGGTATGAACCAGCAATTGAACGACACTATCGAGACGGTCTTCCTGATGGCCGATGTCGCGCTGCAGCCGATCGCCTCGCGGCTGGTCAAGGAGATCGCGCTGTTCGGCGGCGATATCCGCAAATTCGTGACCCCCGCGGTCGAACGCGAAGTCGTGGCGAGGGTTGCCGAACTCGGCGGAAAGGGCGAATAGGCCCTTCGTTCATTGCGCTTTCAGCCGGAGGTTGCTTCGGGTATGAGGCGCGCAAATCCGGCGCATCCGGCAAATCATGACGAGGTAGGTCCTTCATGCCCGAGACGCCGGCCGCCGATCCCGAGAATACGCTGCTGCTCGATCTGTCGACCGGCGGGCGGGTGGCGATCCGGCTCCGCTCCGATGTCGCGCCGAACCACGTCGAACGCATCAAGACGCTGGCCCGCCAGGGTTTCTACAACGGCCATATCTTTCACCGGGTGATCGACGGCTTCATGGCGCAGACCGGCGATCCGACCGGCACCGGCCAGGGCGGATCGACCCTGGCCGACCTCAATGCCGAATTCTCCCGGCTGCCGCATGTTCGCGGCGCCGTCGCGATGGCGCGCGCGACCGATCCGAACAGCGCCAACAGCCAGTTCTATATCATGCTGATGCCCAATCTCCGGCTCGACGGGAATTATACCGTCTTCGGCCGGGTGATCGACGGCATGGAATATGTCGACGCGATCCCGCGCGGCGAGCCGCCGGCCAACCCGGCGCGCATCATTCGTGCCTCGATCCAGTCCGACAATGTGCCGCCGCCGACCGCCGCCGAGGTTGCCGCCGCGAACCGGCCGCCGGCCGCGGCCGATCCCGCGGCCGCGATCGACGCCGCCCTCGCCGAAGAGGGGGCGGACGAAGACGCGCCGCAATAGGTGAAGCTCGAGCTTTTCGATTTCGATCTTCCCGAGGAGCGGATCGCGCTGCGCCCGGCAAGCCCGCGCGACAGCGCGCGCATGCTGGTGCTCGAAAGTGAGGCGACCAGGGACCGGCGGGTGTCCGACCTGCCCGACTGCCTTCGTTCCGGCGATATCCTCGTCTTCAACGATACGCGGGTCATCCCGGCGCAGCTCGAGGGACGGCGCGGTCAGGCGAGGATCGGCGCCACCCTGCACAAGCGCGAGGGGCCGCGCAGCTGGCGCGCCTTCATCCGCAACGCCAGGCGGCTGCGCGAGGGCGACGTGATCGACTTCGGCGCGGGCGTCACGGCTAGTGCCGACGATCGCCAAGAAGACGGCAGCTTCCTGCTGACATTCGCGGGCGAGGAGCCGGCCGAATTGCTGATCGCGCGCGCCGGGACGATGCCGCTGCCGCCCTATATCGCCAGCCGCCGCGCGGTCGATGCGCGCGACGAAGAGGATTATCAGACGATGTTCGCCCGCGAGGAAGGTGCCGTCGCCGCGCCGACCGCGGCGTTGCATTTCACGCCCGAATTGATGGCGGCGCTCGGGGCGCGGGGCATCGAGCATCTGACGCTCACCCTGCATGTCGGCGCCGGGACCTTTCTGCCGGTCAAGGTCGAAGACCCGCCGATCGCCTCAACGCGGCGCGCGCCGCCGGCCGCCGCGTCATCGCGGTCGGAACGACCAGCCTGAGGCTGCTCGAAAGCGCGACCGGCGAGGACGGCCGGATCGCGCCCTTCGCCGACGAGACCGACATTTTCATCACTCCGGGCTATCGCTTCCGCGCGATCGACGGGCTGATGACCAATTTCCACCTGCCCCGATCGACATTGTTCATGCTGGTCAGCGCATTGATGGGGCGCGAACGGATGCTCGAGGCCTATGATCACGCGATTCGCGAGGGATACCGTTTCTACAGCTACGGGGATGCGAGCTTGCTGCTCCCCGATGCAGTCCAACGGATTTAACCCATCACTCGTCGAAAGCGCTGAAACGCGTCGAATCATTCATCGTTGAGTCAGGCTGACGCGCCGAAACGGGCGGTGTCCGGCGACGCGCGTCGGAGTTTGAATCAAAAAAGTGAAAGTGAGTGACATGAAAAAACTATGGTTCGGGAGCGTAATCCTTTCCGCGGCCGTGATGGCCTCCCCGGCGATGGCGCAGAGCCAGGCCGATTTCTATATCGGCGCCCAGGGCGGCTATCACGATGTCGGCGACAATCCGTTGGGCGGTGACGACGGCGCCATCTTCGGCACCTATGTCGGCGTCGACGTGCCCGTCGGCGAGACCTTCGTGGTCGGCGTCGAAGGCAACTACAATCTGGGCACCGGCGCGATCGACAGCGAATACGGCATCGCCGGCAAGCTCGGCTTCAATGCCAGCCCGACGAGCCAGTTCTTCGTTCGCGGCGGCTATCAGGAGGTCAATTTCGACCTCGAGAATCTCGTCGGCGGGCCTGTCCCGGCCGGGATCGACGACACTGACGGCGACTATCTGGTCGGCGCCGGCGCGCAGTTCCGGGTCTCCGAGAATGTCTCGGTCCGCGGCGTGCTCGACACGATCGCGTTCGATTCGATCCGCGCCACGGCGGGTCTCGCCTTCCACTTCTGATCGATAACCATGAGCCGTTCGCGGCTCGACAGCGAAAAGGCGCCCGGCCATAGGACTTCCCATGGCCGGGCGTTTTTCGTTTCATCTATCCGCCAGTGACGGACGCGCGCGCAGGGGCGCGATTTCCATGCGGCGCGGCGAGATCCGTACGCCGGCCTTCATGCCGGTCGGCACGGCGGCGACGGTCAAGGCGATGAAGCCCGCCGATGTGCGCGCGGGCGGCGCCGACATCATTCTCGGCAACACCTATCACCTGATGCTGCGGCCCGGCGCCGAACGGATCGCGCGGCTGGGCGGGCTGCACCGTTTCATGGGCTGGGACCGGCCGATCCTGACCGACAGCGGCGGTTTCCAGGTGATGAGCCTCTCCGATCTGAGCAGGACGAGCGAGGAGGGGGTGCGCTTCAAGAGCCATATCGACGGCTCGGAGCATATGCTGAGCCCCGAACGCTCGATCGAGATCCAGCGGCTGCTCGGCGCCGACATCGTCATGGCTTTCGACGAATGCACGCCCTTTCCCGCGAGCCATGACGATGCGAGATCCTCGATGGAGCGCTCGATGCGCTGGGCGCTGCGCTCGCGCCAGGCATTCGATGCCGGCGGCGAGCATGCCGAAGGCTCGGCGCTGTTCGGCATCCAGCAGGGCTCGATGGATGAAGATCTGCGCCGGCGTTCGGTTCAAGGTGCTCGATTTCGCGGCGCCGATGCTGCCCAAAGATCGGCCCCGCTACCTGATGGGCGTCGGCAAGCCCGACGATTTGGTCGGCGCGGTCGCGCGGGGGATCGACATGTTCGATTGCGTGTTGCCGACGCGCAGCGGCCGGACGGGCCAGGCCTTCACCTGGTCAGGCCCGATCAATATCAAGAATGCGCGCTTCGGCGAGGATGAGGAGCCGCTCGATCCCGACTGCGCCTGTCCGGTCTGCGCGCAGTGGAGCCGCGGCTATCTCCATCACCTGATCCGTGCCGGCGAGATCCTCGGCGCGATGCTGATGACCGAGCATAATCTGTGCTTCTATCAGGCGCTGATGGCCGGGATGCGGGAGGCGATCGGGGAGGGGCGGTTCGCCGATTTCGCCGCCGATTTTTGCGAGAGATATCGTGCTCGTGCGAAAGCAGGAGCCTAGGGCAATTCAGGACGGCGCTTGCGGCCTAGGCTCCTGCTTTCGCAGGAGCACAGAGTCTATTCCGCCGCGATCGCCTCGGGCGCCTCGGGCGCCTCCTCGCCCGCGGGCTTGGCCTCCGCCGGACGCCGCTTTTCGAACACCATCGCCTCGTCGGCGATCTTGCCGAATTTCAGCGCGAAAATGTCCTTCGGGTAGTTCTGGAGATTCTTCCAGACGCCGCGATCGCCCTGCTTGGGCAGCTTGTGTTCGGCGCGCTTGAAATAGCCCGAGGAGAAATCGACCCAGGGCAGCCGCTCGATCTCCTCGTCCTCGGGCAGCCGCGGCACCGCGATCTCGGTGCGCGTCGCGTCCATGTGATTGAGCAGCCGGCAGACATAATCGCAGGTGAGGTCGGCGCGCAAAGTCCAGGAGGCGTTGGTATAGCCGAAGCTGATCGCGAAATTGGGCACGTCGTCGAACATCATCGCCTTGTAGGTGACCTTGTCGCCGAAATTGATCTTCTCGCCGTCCACCCAGGCATCGATGCCGCCGGCCATCTGCAGATCGAGCCCGGTGGCGGTGACGATGATGTCGGCCTCGATCTCCTCGCCCGATTCGAGCAAGATGCCCGTCCCGGTGAAGCGATCGATCTGGCCGGTGGCGACCGACGCCGTGCCGTCGCGCAGCACCCGGAAGAAATCGCTGTCGGGAACGAGGCACAGCCGCTGTTCCCACGGATTGTAGCGCGGCGTGAAATGGGTCTCGATATCGTAATCGGGGCCGAGCTCGTCGCGGACGTGATTGAGGAGGAACTCTTTGACCTTGTCGGGCCTCGAGCGGGCGCGGCGGAAGATGAATTGCTGGAGCAGGACATTCTTCCAGCGGGTGATCGCATAGGCGAGCTTGCTCGGCAGGAAGCTGCGCAGCCGGTTGGCGAGCCTGTCCATGCCCGGGCGCGAGACCATATAGGTCGGCGAGCGCTGAAGCATGACGACATGGCCGGCCGCCTCCTCGCCCTCGAGCATCGCCGGGACGAGCGTCACCGCGGTCGCGCCCGAGCCGATGACGACGACCTTCTTGCCCCTATAGTCGAGATTCTCGGGCCAATGCTGCGGATGGATCAGCGTACCGCCATAATCCGCCATGCCCTCCCATTCGGGCGTGTAGCCGGCTTCGTACCGATAATAGCCGGTGCACATGAAAAGGAAATTGCATTGATAATGGACGGCTTCGCCGGTCTCGCCGCGCTCGATCTCGACCGTCCAGCGCGCTTCGGCCGACGACCAGCTCGCGCCGACCACCTTGTGGCGGAAGCGGATCTTCTCGAAGAGATTTTCCTCGCGCGCCGTCTCTTCGAGATAATTGAGGATCGAGGGCCCGTCGGCGATTGCTTCCTGCTCGGTCCAGGGTTTGAAGGCGAAGCCAAGCGTGAACATGTCCGAATCCGAACGAATGCCCGGATAGCGGAACAGATCCCAGGTGCCGCCGATATTCTCGCGATTCTCGAGGATCGCGAAGCTCTTTTGCGGGCAGTTCTTCTGCAGATAATGCCCGGCACCGATGCCGGAAATCCCCGCGCCGACGACGATCACGTCGAAATATTCAGGCGCATCCTCGCGTGCCATCGGCGGTTCCTCTCGCGTTCAGTTGCAAGATAGAACCGATTGACGTTTACGGCAAGTTAGTCTGAGCTGGGAAAGATGAGCGTGCCGAGATTTAATATCCTTCTTTCTGCTGGAGCTCTGGGAGCATGTGCCATCGGACTTGATCGATCTGAGGTTGTTTTTGACGCGCCGGAGAACTTTCGGGGAGAAACGGTTAGAATTTGCGGTCGCATGATCGAATCGGCCAACATTCTGCCCCTCAACGAGCGTCCCAGCATTTACGATGCAGGGCTCACCATTGTTGAGCACGGCGCGCTAAATCCTCTGCATCGCGGGATTGCCTGTGTTGAAGGTGGAATCTCATACGTTGGATGCAACACAGCCGAGATCGTTTGTAACGATGCTGCCTTCGAATACGGAATCTCGGTGCGCCGCGTGTTGAGACAGTAACGAAGGTTTCTAGCCGGCGCGCCGGTTGCTAATCGAGCTTGATGCCCAGGAAGCCGGGCACCGGGCCGTTCCATTCGCCGTCGTCGGTCTCCTCGGCGCTCTTCGCGGGCGCCGGAGCGGGCTTGGGCTTGGGGGCGCTCCTGGCGTTCTCCCTGGCCGGTTCGGGCGGCGGAGGGGGCTGGGCTCCGCTCTTGGCGCGCTCTTCGGACGGTGCGGGCGGCGGAGGGGGCTTGGGGCCGCTCTTGCCGCGGCTGCGGCCTCGGCTCGATCGGGAGGGTGAAGGCGCGTCTTTCGCTTCGCTCTCTTCGGGCTTCTCCGCCGGGGGCTTCGCGCTGGCGCCGCTCGAGCCGCTGCCGATCCTGTGCCCGGTCAGCTTCTCGATATTGTCGACCGCTTCCTCGTCGGCGGGCGTCGCGAGGGTGATCGCGATGCCGGTGGCGCCGGCGCGGCCGGTGCGGCCGATGCGGTGAATATAATCGTCGGGGTGCCAGGG
>JAIVHR010000242.1:0-3405 GCA_020200935.1 Sphingomonadales bacterium | reverse complement strand
GCATCCGGTCGGCCTCGTCGATGACCAGCAAAGAGCAGCCCGAAAGCAGGATCTTGCCGCGGTCGAACAGGTCCATCAGCCGCCCGGGCGTCGCGATCAGCACGTCGACACCGCGTTCGAGCGCCTTGATCTGGTCGCCCATCTGCACGCCGCCGATCAAGAGCGCCATCGAGAGCTCTTGATACTTGCCGTATTTCTCGAAATTCTCGGCGACCTGGGCGGCGAGCTCGCGGGTCGGCTCGAGGATCAGCGAGCGCGGCATCCGCGCGCGGCTGCGGCCATGCGACAGGATGTCGATCATCGGCAAGACGAAGCTCGCCGTCTTGCCGGTGCCGGTCTGGGCGATACCGACCAGATCGCGCATCATCAGCACCGGCGGAATGGCCTCGGCCTGGATCGGCGTCGGCTCGTCGTAACCGGCGTCGCTTACGGCTCGCAGCAATTCATCGGAAAGGCCGAGATCGGCAAATTTCATGTTCTGTCCGGCTGGTTGTTCGGGGCGCGGCCTCACCGGCCTGCGCTCGCTCAGGCGCTTGCGGCGATGTCCGCGAAAAGTCAACCGTCGGGGCTTGCAGAATGCCGAATTGGCCTGCGCTCCAAGGCACGATAGACTCAGGATCGATGACCTCCGTTTCCAACCCCGCCGCGCTCTGTGACCGGCTCGCCGCGATCGTCGGCGCGAAGCATGTTTCGCGCGACCCCGACGAGCTTTCGCCGTGGCTGACCGACTGGCGCGGGCGGGTGACCGGTGATGCGGCGGCGATGGTTTCGCCGGGCAAAACGCAAGAGGTGCAGGAAATCGTCCGGCTGGCCGGCGAGGCAAATATCCCGATCGTTCCGCAGGGCGGCAATACCGGTATGGTCGCCGGCGGCGTGCCGCGACCCGGTGAAGGTGCGATCCTGCTCTCATTGCGGCGGATGGACGCGATCCGTGCGATCGATCCCGACGATGCCTCGCTGGTCGCCGAGGCCGGCGTGATTCTGACCCATGTCCACCAGGCGGCGGCAGGGGAGGGGATGCGCTTCCCGCTTTCGCTCGGCGCCAAGGACAGCGCGACGATCGGCGGCCTCGTCTCGACCAATGCCGGCGGCGTCCAGGTTTTGCGCTTCGGCACGATGCGCAGCCTGGTGCTCGGCATCGAGGCGGTGCTGCCCGATGGCAGCCGTTTCGACGGGCTGTCGAGCCTCAGGAAGGACAATCGCGGCTATGACCTCAAACAGCTGCTGATCGGCGCCGAGGGCACGCTCGGCATCGTCACCGCGGCGAGCCTCAAGCTCTATCCGGCGGCGCCGCACCGGGTGGTCGGCTGGGCCGGGATCGAATCGGCGGACCATGCGCTGAAGCTGCTGCGCCGGCTCGAAAGGGCGCTCGGCCAGGCGGTCGAGACATTCGAGCTGGTGCCCGCCGGCGCGCTCGCGCTGGTGCTCGACCATCTGCCCGATGCGCGCGCGCCGATCGCGACCAGGACGCCGTGGAACGCGCTGATCGAGGCGCGGACGGCAAACGACCGGGCGCGGCTGTATGAACGTTTCGAACAGGCGATGGCCGAAGCGTATGACGAGGGGCTGGTCGGCGATGCGACGATCGCGACCAGCGAGACGCAGGCCGAGCAGCTCTGGCGGCTGCGCGAGACCATCCCCGAAGCCGAACGGCGCGAGAGCGGCGGCGTCAAGCACGACGTTTCGGTGCCGGTCTCGGCGATGCCGGGCTTTATCGAGACGGCGACCGCCGCGGTCGAAGAGGCCTTCGTCGGCGCGCGCGTCAACGCCTTCGGCCATCTCGGCGACGGCAACGTCCATTTCAATGTCCGCGCGCCCGAGGCAGGCAATCCCGAGGTCTGGCTCGGCGAACAGGGCAAGGCGGTCACGCGGCTGGTTCACGATCTGGTGACCGCGGCCGGCGGCAGCCTGTCGGCCGAACACGGCATCGGCCTGCTCAAGCGCGACGAATTCGCCCGGCTCGCCGATCCCGCACACCTCGCCACGCTGCGCGGCATCAAGCGCGCGCTCGATCCGCTCGGCATCATGAATCCCGGCAAGCTGCTGGCGCACGAGGACGATCCGCCAAGCTGAGCCGCTGCTTGCGAATCCGGAGCAAAGACCATAGATGGCTGACGACTTCGACGCTCGGTCTCACTGGGCGGTAAAATCTATTCCTGTCTAGGAGATAATTCATGGCCAGCGCCGCGCCGGCTCCCCGGCTTCCGATGCTTTACGACGATCTGCGCCCGCTTTCGAGCCTCGAACATGGCGATTACCGGCTGCAGGCCCGCAACGCCGCGCCCTTCATCACCGGCGTGCACGCGCTGCCGGTCACCGTCGACGAATTCGTTCTGCTTCAACGCTCGATGCCGATCGTCTTTTCGGTCGGCGAAAAGCCGGTGCCGTTGGCGCTGATGGGGCTCAATGAGGGCGTCAACGTCTTCATCGATGACGAGGGGCAGCTGGTCCAGCCCGGCACCTATCTGCCCGCTTATGTGCGGCGCTATCCCTTCATGCTGGCAAAGCTCCAGCAGGACAGCCAGGAGATGTCGCTCTGTTTCGATCCGACATCGGACGCCGTCGGCGATTTCGACGAGGGCGAGCGGCTCTTCGACGGCGGTCAGCCGACCGAGACGACCAACCAGATCCTCAAATTCTGCGAACAGTTCGAAACCGCCGCGATCCGCAGCCAGGCTTTCGTCGACAAGCTGGTCGAATATGATCTGCTGATGGACGGCGAAATGACGATCCAGCCCGAAGGCTCGGACAAGCCGTTCCGTTATCGCGGCTTCAAGATGGTCAACGAGGAGAAGCTCAAGGAGCTCGACGCCGAAAAGCACAGTGAAATGGCCAAGAACGGCATGATTGCGCTGATCTACGCCCATCTTTTCTCGATGTCGCTCGTGCGGGACGTTTTCGCCCGCCAGATGCAGCAGGGAAAGATGCCCCAGCCCGACGCACAGATCCCCGAAGCGGCCGAAAAAGGCGGGGCCCCCGCCGACGCTTGAATCGAACCCGCGCACGCCATATCTTGATCGAGCGCGTCCGGTGTGCCCCCTTTCATCGTGACGCGTGGGCGCGCGAGATGCGCGCCCCCTCCCTGAACCTGGCCGCCTCGCGCATCCGCGCGAGGCGGTTTTTTATTCCGCCGCCAGCGCCATCGCGCCGCCCGCTTCTCCGGCGAGCGCCTCGCATAGATCGGACAGCATCGCCGATACCCGCGCAAGGCCCGGACCCGGTCGATCGAGCACCGAATCGAGATAGGCTGCCCGGCTGACCTCGATCTGCAGCGCGTGGATGTCTTCGCCCGGCCGGGAATGCCGGTCGAGCAGATAGCCGCCCGCATAGGGGCTGTTATGGGCGAGGACGAAGCCATGGGAGCGGCACAGCTCGATCGCCGTCTGCACGAAGCGCCGCCCGGCG
>JAIVHR010000241.1 GCA_020200935.1 Sphingomonadales bacterium | reverse complement strand
GCTTGAGAAGATCGGCGACGAGCGCCCCCTGCTTGCCGAGACCCGGCTTGCCGGCGCGCTTGGGCGGCATCTCCTCCTCGGGCATCGGCTCGGCCCTCTCGATCACCTCCATCAGCCGCGCGCCGATATCGTTGCCGGCCCAGCTCGAGGGGACCCCGCGCACCTTGCCGAGCGACTTCTGATCCTTGGGTGGGTGCGCGGCGAGATCGGCGAGGCTTTCGTCGCGCAGCAACCGTCCACGCGGCAGATCCTTGGCCCGCACCTCGCGCTCGCGCCAAGCGGCGAGCGCCTTGAGCCGTCCGAGCTGATCGGCTTTGCGGCCCGAAAAGCGCACGCGCTGCCATGCCAGAGACGGTTCGTTCTCGTAGTTGGACGGGTCGGCGAGCTTTTCCATTTCCTCATCGATCCAGGCGCCACGGCCGGTCTTCATCAACCGGTCGAGCATCTTTGGAAAGAGCGTCGCAAGGTGGGTGACGTCGCCGATCGCATAATCGATCTGCCGCTGGTCGAGCGGCCGACGGCCCCAGTCGGTGAAGCGCGCGCCTTTGTCGAGACTTTCGCCGAGCATCGAATCGACGAGGTTGGCGTAGCCGATCTGCTCGCCCATCCCGAGCGCCATCGCCGCCACCTGGGTGTCGAAGATCGGATGCGGCGTCTTGCCGGTGAGATTGTAGACGATCTCGACATCCTGCCCGCCGGCATGGAAAACCTTGAGCACCTCCTCATTATCGACGAACAGGTCGAGCATCGGCGTGAGATCGATGCCGGGCGCCTTGGGATCGACCGCCGCGGCTTCCTCGCGATCGCCGATCTGCACGAGGCAGAGGTCGGGCCAATAGGTGTTCTCGCGCATGAATTCGGTATCGACCGCGACGAAATCGGATTTCGCGAGGCGGCTGCAAAGGGCGGCGAGGCTTTCGCTGTCTTCGATCAGCGGATGAATCTGCATGGGCGCCGACTATAGGCGGCGAAGGGAAGGGGGCAAAGCGGGAAGCGGCGAAAATGTGGATGCGCTCCTGTCGTACAAGGGTTTTGCACGCGCCGAAGATGACAAGCGGGCTGACTTGGTCTATCGAAGAAGAAAGCAAGTCGACCTGGAAATAGCACGAGCAGGTGTATCATGGAGATCATCTTGTGGGTTATCGCCGTCGTTGCTGGTCTGATAGCGATCGGACAGTATTTGTCGAACACTTCGGATTGTTATCTCTCGATCAAGAATCCGCAGCCGCTGGATGAGAATGCAGCCAAGATAGTCATTAAATTCTGGGGCTTTATCGAGGAGCGCTGGCAACCCGACCCTGACGAGAATGACGGGCTGGGCTTCGCCGATGTACGAATCTACGCGACGCGCAAGCAGGTTCTCGTCTCGCTGTTCACAATCGGACTCGTGCGGCCGTTGACCGTGGTTTGGCGCGGCAATGCCGGCCGGCATCCACTGGGGCAGGCCTGATGCCGATCGTCAAGCTCCAGCAGAGCGGCGATTGGTCAAACTATCACAAGACCGGTGACGCGGCGCTCGCGGGCCGGTTTGCCGTGCGCAGCAGCGAGCGACCGTCGGGCCGGCGAGACCTCGCCCTCGTAGCCCGCGAGCTGCGGTCCTGGCTCCGCGCCGCGCGACAATCAGGGGTGAGCGTTAGGCCGGTCGGCGGCGCCTGGTCGCCCTCCAACATCCAGCTGGTGCATCAGGGGTGGATGCTCAATACGCGGCGCTTCAACCGGATGTTTCGCATCGCCGCGGAAGACCTGGCCGCGAGTTCGTCCTTCGATCCCGCAAGCCTCGTCCTGATCGAGGCAGGCACGCAGATTGACGAGATCAACGACAAGCTCGAACGTGAAATGGGCCGTAGCCTACGCTCGACCGGCGCGAGCAACGGCCAGACGATCGCCGGTGCCTGTGCGACCGGCACCCATGGCGCGGTGCTGACCGCCGGCGGAATCCAGGACCATGTCCGCGCCATCCAGATCGTGACACCTGCGAAAATCTACTGGATCGAACCCGATTCGGGAGTGATGGATCCGGCATTCGTAGATGCCACCGGTTCCACTCTGATTCGCGACGATGAGGTGTTCGCGGCGGCGCTCGTCCATGTCGGCTCGCTCGGCCTGGTCACCGCCTATGTGCTCGAAACGGTTCCGCTCTATCTGGTCCGCCCGATCATGAAGCTGATCGACTTCAGGCGCGCGGATCTTGAGATGCTGGGACGCGGTGATTTCCGCGCATTTTCCGCCGCGCACGCGCTCGATCGAGCGCCCTATTTCGTGATGGTGATCACCAATCCCCACAATCCGTTCGGGCGCAAGGCGATCGTCCGCTTTCTCTACAAGGAACCTTATGAACTGGTCGCTCCCGGCGGAACCGGCAAGCAGATGGGCGCCGGCTATGACGCCTTCACCCTGCTGGGCTGGATTTTCCGCAATCTGCCACTCGCCTATGGCATGCTGACCGAATTGATCATGAAGCTCGGCGTCGGCAACGGCACCGATGTTGACGATCCCCCGGTATATGGCAGTTGGGGCGCGACCACCGAGACTCACCGGCCGATGGCCGATCTGTTCACCGGCGCGGTATTCTGCGACCGCGCCGAACTGGTCCGGGTCTTCGACTTGCTTTGTCGGAAATTCACCCGCGCCGGCGGGAGAACCGTCGTCACGCTACGTTTCATGAAGGGCGGGTCGGGCCTGCTTGCACCGGCACGCTGGGACGACACGGCCGGCCTCGATTGCGACGGCCCGCGCACCGATCGCACGACGGCAGCCTTCTGCAAGGTGCTCGAATCGCTCGAAGTAGAAGGCATCGATTTCACCCGTCATTGGGGCAAGTTCAACAGCCTCGACGCCAACCGCGTGGCGCACGATTATGGCGGCGACCTGACTCGCTGGAAGTCGGTGCGCAATCGATTGTTGCCGAAACCGCAAGATCGGGCGCTGTTTCGCAGTGCGGAACTCGATCGCCTTGGCCTGACGCTTTAGCTGCCGGAAATTTCCGTGGGAGCCGGGACCCGAACTGACGGACCCGGGACAGACAGCCGGACTGGATTCCTGCCCGCGCAGGAATACATGCTAGGTGACGAATCCGTCGCGAGACCTTACAGGGGCCGCTTCCCGCGAAATCACGTTAAAGTTGAATCTCACCATGCACGCCTACCGCACCCATAATTGCGCCGAACTGCGCTCCCACAATGTCGGCGAGGAGGTTCGGCTTTCGGGCTGGGTCCATCGCAAACGCGATCACGGCGATCTCGTCTTTATCGACCTGCGCGATCATTTCGGCATCACCCAGATCGTCACCGAGGTCGACGGGCCGGCCTTCGCGACGATCGAGAAATTGCGTGCCGAATCGGTGATCACGGTGACCGGCAAGGTCGTCGCGCGCTCAGGAGACCTTATCAACCCGAAGCTCGATACC
>JAIVHR010000080.1 GCA_020200935.1 Sphingomonadales bacterium | reverse complement strand
ATCAGCCCGAGGATGATCGACTTGGTCGCCGCCGCGCCGACATAGCCGATCACCGTCTCGATCGCCGACAGCGGCGCCGAAAGGATCTCGTAGACGGTGCCCGAGAATTTGGGGAAATAGATGCCGAAGCTCGCATTCGAGATGCTCTGGGTCAGCAGCGACAGCATGATCAGCCCGGGCACGATGAAGGCGCCGTAATCGACGCCGCCGATATCCTCCATCCGCGATCCGATCGCGCTGCCGAAGACGACGAAATAGAGCACCGTCGTTATTACCGGGGTGACGATGCTTTGCCACAGCGTGCGGAAGGTGCGCGCCATCTCGTATCTGTAAAGCGCCCAGACGCCGTGAATATTCACGCGACCGTCTCCTCCTCGTCGCGCCGGTTGACGAGATCGACGAAGATATCCTCGAGCGAGCTCTTCGAGGTGTCGAGATCGGTGAAGCCGATCCCGGCATCGCGCATCCGGGCGAGCAGCGAGGGTATGCCGGTCTGCTCGTCATTGGCGTCGAAACTGTAGATCAGCTGATGGCCTTCGTCGGCCAGCGACAGCTTCCAATCGGCCAGCGCATCGGGCACGGCCTCCATCCTGTCGGCGAGCGTCAGCGCGAGCCGCCGCTTGCCGAGCTGGCGCATGATCGCCTCGGTCTCGTCGACGAGCACGATCCTGCCGCCGTTGATGACCCCCACCCGGTCGGCCATCTCCTCGGCCTCCTCGATATAATGGGTGGTCAGGATGATCGTCGTGCCGCGCTCGTTCAATCGCCGCACCAGCCGCCACATGCCGCGCCGCAATTCGACATCGACGCCGGCGGTCGGCTCGTCGAGGAACAGGATCTCGGGCTCGTGCGAAAGCGCCTTGGCGATCATCAGCCGCCGCTTCATACCGCCCGAAAGCTCGCGAATCTGCGCGTCGCGCTTGTCCCACAGCGACAGGTCCTTGAGCAGCTGATCGAGATAGGCGCGGTCGGGCGGCTTGCCGAACAACCCGCGGCTGAAGGCGACGGCATTCCTGACCTTCTCGAACATGTCGGTCGAGACTTCCTGCGGCACGAGCCCGATCCGGCTTCGGGTCTGCTTGTATTCGGTGAGGATATCGTAGCCGTCGACCGTCACCCGGCCCGAGCTCGGCGTGACGATGCCGCAGACGATCGAGATCAGCGTCGTCTTGCCGGCGCCGTTGGGGCCGAGCAGCGCGAAGATCTCGCCCGCGCGAATATCGAGATCGACATTGTCGAGCGCCCTGACGCCGCCGTCATAGACCTTGCTCAGATTCGCGACGGAAACGATCGATGCCATGGCTGCCCCTTGTGGAGCGCTCTAGGTAGCCGTTGCATTCCGCAACGCAAGCGGCGCTCACACCGCAGTGGCCCGAGGCAGTGACGCCGGAGTCGACGCAGGGTAAGAATGTGCTCCTGCGAAAGCAGGAGCCTAGAGCCGCAAGCAACAGCTTCAGCCGCCCTGGGCTCCTGCCTTCGCAGGAGCACACAAAGCGGAAAACCGAGAAGGACCATGACCCCGGCGCTCACCATTGACCGATCGATCACCGGCCAGCCCTGGCGCTGGCGCGGCGGCGCGGTCGATGCGCTGCGCGGCGATTTCCGGCCCGACGATCTCGTCACCGGGCTGCTGCTGTCGCGCGGCTGCGTCCGCGAGGATATCGAGGCCTATCGCGCGCCGACGATCCGCAACTTCATGCCCGATCCCTCGATCTTCCAGGATATGGATCGGGCCGCCGCGCGGCTCGCCGACGCCGTCGAGAGCGGCGAGAAAGTCACGATCTTCGGCGATTACGACGTCGACGGCGCGACCTCGGCGGCGCTGCTGATCCGGCTGCTGCGCGATCTCGGCCTCGTGGCCGGAGCCTATATCCCCGACCGGCTGATGGAAGGCTATGGCCCGTCGGGCGAGGCGCTGGTCAAGCTCGCCGAGGACGGCTCCTCGCTGATCGTCACCGTCGATTGCGGCGCGCAGGCCTTCGAGGCGCTGGCCGCCGCGAAACGGGCCGGGGTCGACGTCATCGTCTGCGACCATCACAAATGCGCGAGCGCGCTGCCCGAGGCGCACAGCCTGGTCAATCCCAACCGGCTCGACGAGACGGAGGGCGCCGCCCACGGCCATCTCGCCGCGGTCGGCGTCGCCTTTCTGCTCGGCGCCGCGCTGATCCGAACTTTGCGCGAGCGCGGATCCTTCAAAGGCCGCCCCGAGCCGCGGCTGATCGATCTGCTTGATATCGTCGCGCTCGGCACCGTCGCCGACGTCGTCGCGCTCCGCGGCCTCAATCGCGCCTTCGTCGCGCAGGGGCTGCGGGTGATGGCGGGGCGCAGGAATGTCGGCCTCAATGCGCTGATCGAGGCTTCGCGGCTCGACCGCGCTCCGATCTGCTCCGATCTCGGTTTCCGCCTCGGCCCGCGGATCAATGCCGGGGGCCGGGTCGGCAAGTCCGATCTCGGCGTGCGGCTGCTGACCACCGAGGATCCCGAGGAAGCCCGCGCGCTCGCCGCCGAGCTCGAACATTTCAACGAGGAACGGCGGGCGATCGAGACGCAGGTTACCGAACAGGCACTCGAGCTCGCTAAGGGGCAGGACAATCGCTCGGTCGCTTTGGTCGCGGCGCCGGGCTGGCATGCCGGGGTCATCGGCATCGTCGCCAGCCGGTTGAAGGAGCGGCTCGGCCGGCCGGCCGTGGTGATCGCGCTCGAGGATGGCACGGGCAAGGGCTCGGGCCGATCGATCACGGGCGCCGATCTCGGCAGCGCCGTGCTCGCGGCGAAGGACGAGGGGCTGCTGATCGCCGGCGGCGGCCATCCGATGGCGGCCGGGCTGACCGTCGCCGAGGACCGGATCGATGCGCTCGGGGACTTTCTCGAGGCGCGCCTGGCGGACGACGTCGCCAGCGCGCGCGGCGAACGCGCGATGCTGCTCGATGCGGTGATCGCGCCGGGCGGCCTGACCCCCGCGCTGGTCGAAGCGCTCGAAGAGGGCGGGCCCTATGGCGCCGGCTGGCCGGCCCCGCGCATCGCCACCGGCGCGGTCAAGGTGGTCAAGGCCGACATCGTCGGCACCGGCCATGTCCGCGCGATCGTTTCGGGCGAGGACGGACGCAGCATCAAGACCATTGCCTTCGGCGCCGCCGATACCGAGCTCGGCCAGGCGATGCTCGGCGCGGGCAGTCTGCGCCGGCTCTGGGTCGCCGGCCGCGCCAAGATCGACGATTGGGGAACCCGCCCGGCCGCCGAACTCCATCTCGAGGACGCCGCCTGGGCGGACTAGCTTTTACCAAATCTCGCGGGGAGACTGCACCATGTTCAGCCATGTCACCTTGGGCTGCGACGACTGGGAAGGCGCCAAGCCTTTCTGGGATGCGGTGATGGCGGTGCTCGATCATCCGCTCT
Source organism: Sphingomonadales bacterium (assembly GCA_020200935.1). Classification (GTDB taxonomy): domain Bacteria; phylum Pseudomonadota; class Alphaproteobacteria; order Sphingomonadales; family Sphingomonadaceae; genus Parasphingopyxis. The sequence goes on along the minus strand of JAIVHR010000080.1, from coordinate 47 downwards.
TCTTCGAACATGACGCCAGCGGCGCCTATGGCACGCCGACCGGGCCG
>JAIVHR010000079.1 GCA_020200935.1 Sphingomonadales bacterium | reverse complement strand
ATTTGAGCGCAATATCGCCGCTCACCGTGCGGCCGACCGAGGTGAAATCTCCCGAAGCGACCTGGATACCCGCCCGCTGGGCGTCCGTGCGGCTCAAGAGAATGGTGCTGGCGCCGGTGTCGATCAACATCGGCACGGTAGCGCCGTTGATCCGGACATCGGCATAGAAATGGCCGTCGGGGGCGCGCGTCGTCGTGAATTCGGCGAAGCCGTTGCCGGCGGGCTGGGTGCGGTTCCCGGAGGGCCGATCCGCCCTGGCGGCGGCGAATTCCACCGCCGGCTCGGGCGCGCGATCGGGATCGACTCCGAACACGACCCAGGCGAGCAAAGCCGCACCGATAAGGAGAACCAACTTGTTCATCGCACCGTCCGCTGCGGGCTCCGCCATGGATCCCGTCGGACGGCATCATAACCGCGGTTGGTTAAGCGTGTCTTTCCGTCGAAGCGCGCCGTCAGGCGGCGAGGGGCGCGAACACGTCGGTCTTGCCGCGCGTGCGGAACAGCCCGGATCCGCCGGCATGGCCGTCGGCGATGGCGATTGCCGTTGCGCAGAAGGCGCATTCGGCCGATTGCCGTCCGACGATCCATTGCGACTGGCCGCAGCCCGGGCAACGGTTCTTCTCGTGCAGGCGATATAAAATGTTATAGCCGCGCGGGGCGGCACCGAAGCTTTTACTCTGACCGTACATAACGCATCTCCCTGATACTCTGCCAGAACGAGAGAAGTTCTATCGGGTTCCGGTAAGCAGACGTGTGATTTGCGGCACCGGGAAACGAAACACTTGCCCGGCGCGCGGTTTTCGGCGGTCCGCGATGGTTAGCGGCGCGCCGAAATAAACATCAGTCGGGTTGCCGATCGGGGCCCTCGATCCGCGATCGACGCGGTGTCGCGGGCTCGCGAGGAGGCGGTGCCTGCCGCGCCGGTTGCGGCGCCGGAGCCGGCCGCGCCATCGGCGCATTCTGGACGCCGGTCGGGCGGCCGGGCGGGGTCGCCTGACGCGCAGGCGCCGCCTGCCTGGCCGGAGCGCGGCGCTGGACGGGGGCCGCACCAGGCCGGGTACGGGGCGTTACCCCGCTGCGCGGGTCGCGGCGTTCGCGCCAATCGCCCCGGTCCCGGTCGTCGCGATCGTCACGATCGCGCCAGTTTCCACGCCGATCGTCGCGATCGTCCCTGCCGCGGCGTCCACGATCGTCGCGGTCTCCGTCTCGGCCGCGCCAGTCGCGTCCCCGGTCGTCGCGGCCGCGCCCGTCTCCGCGCCGTTCGTGGCGCCGGCCTTCCCAGTAGCGGCGCTGGCCGTCATTCCAGTGATGCCGACGGCCGGACCGGTCGTAGATGTAGATCGAATGTCCGGGATAATAGAAACCGTTATACCAGCCATAGGGATATCCGGAATTGCCGTACCAGCTATTGCCGTAGCCATAGCCGCGCTGGGCGATATAGCCGGCGTCGTAGCAATCCTCGTAGATATAGCCGTAATCGTCGTAGCATTCAGGCGGGTAGCCATATTCGTCGCCATAATAGCCGCTGTCGCCGTAATAGCCGCCGCCATAAGTCGTGCAGGCGCCCAGCGCGGTCGCCGTCACGATTGCCGCCAGGGCCTTTTTTGCTTTCAGAATGGACACTTCCCGATCTCCTCGAACGCAACGTTCTTTGATTTCTATGCACCTTTTCGCCCTTGTCATCATCGCGGTCGCGCCGCGGTCCGCGGCCACGGCCGCCACCACCACCACCGCCGCGATTGCGGTCGCCGCGAGGCTTGCTGTCGCCCCTGCTCTCTCTGGGCGGACGCGTGTCCCCGAGCTCTTCGCCGGTCTCCTGGTCGACCACCCGCATCGACAGCCGGACCTTGCCGCGCTGATCGATCTCGAGCACCTTGACCTTGACCTCCTGGCCTTCGCTGAGCTCGTCGCTGACCTTCTCGACGCGCTCATTCTTGATTTCCGAGACATGGACGAGACCGTCCTTCTGCCCCATGAAATTCACGAAGGCGCCGAAATCGACGATGTTGACGACCTTGCCGGCATAGACCTTGCCGACCTCGGGCTCTTCGACGATGCCCTCGATCCACCTGCGCGCGGCCTCGATCTCGCTCGGATCGGACGAGGAGAGCTTGATCAGTCCCTCATCGTCGATATCGACCTTGGCGCCGGTCTCGGCGACGATCTCGCGGATCACCTTGCCGCCGGTACCGATGACGTCGCGGATCTTGTCCTTGGCGATCTGCATCGTCTCGATGCGCGGCGCGTAATCCGACATTTCGGTGCTCGGCGCGCTGATCGACTTGGCCATCTCGCCGAGGATGTGCGCACGGCCGCCCTTGGCCTGCTCGAGCGCGGCCTTCATGATCTCCTCGGTGATACCGGCGATCTTGATGTCCATCTGGAGCGAGGTGATGCCCGCCTCGGTGCCGGCGACCTTGAAGTCCATGTCGCCCAAATGATCCTCGTCGCCGAGAATATCGGACAGCACGGCGAAATCGTCGCCTTCGAGGATCAGCCCCATCGCGATGCCCGAAACCGGCCGCTTGATCGGCACGCCGGCATCCATCAACGCCAGCGAGCCGCCGCAGACGGTCGCCATCGAGGACGAACCGTTCGATTCGGTGATGTCCGAGAGCAGCCGGATCGTATAGGGGAACTCCTCCAGATCGGGCAGTACCGGATGGATCGCCCGCCAGGCGAGCTTGCCATGGCCGGTCTCGCGGCGGCTGGTAAAGCCGAAGCGGCCGACTTCGCCGACCGAATAGGGCGGGAAGTTATAGTGCAGCATGAAGGGCGAGAAGGAGAGCCCGTCGAGCCCGTCGATCATCTGCTCGGCATCCTTGGTGCCGAGCGTCGTGGTGACGATCGCCTGGGTCTCGCCGCGGGTGAACAGCGCCGAACCATGGGCGCGGGGCAGGAAATGCACCTGCGTTTCGATCGGCCGGACCTCGTCGAGCTTGCGCCCGTCGATCCGCTTGCCGTCCTTTAGGATGGCGCCGCGAACGATCTCGGCCTCGACCTTTTTCACCAGCTTGAGCGAATCGAGATAGGCGTCGGGATCGGCTTCCTCGTCGAAAGCTTCGCGCACTTTGGCGCGCGCCGCGTCGATCGCCTCGCGCCGCTGCTGCTTGTCGGTGATCTTGTAGGCGGCCTCGAGATCGTCGCCGATCAGCTTGCGAAGCTTGTCCTTGACCGCGCTCTTGTCGACGTCGTTGAGTTCCCAGGGCTCCTTGGCGGCCTTTTCGGCGAGGCTGATAATCGCCTCGATGACCGGCTGCATCTGCTCATGCGCGAACATGACCGCGCCGAGCATCGTCTCCTCGGAGAGCTCCCTGGCCTCCGATTCGACCATCAGCACCGCATCGTGCGTGCCGGCGACGATCAGATCGAGCTCGCCCTCGGCGACTTCCTCGTGACCCGGATTGAGCTGATATTCGCCGTCTCTGTAGCCGACGCGCGCGGCGCCGATCGGGCCCATGAAGGGGACACCAGACAGGGTCAGCGCGGCAGAGGCGCCGACCATCGCAAGGATATCGGGCTCGTTGATGCTGTCATAGCTCAGCACCTGGCAGATGACGTTGATCTCGTTGTGAAAGCCTTCGGGGAAGAGCGGGCGGACCGGGCGGTCGATCAGACGGCTGGTCAGCGTTTCCTTTTCGGTGAGCCTCCCTTCGCGCTTGAAGAAGCCGCCCGGAATGCGTCCGGCGGCCGAGAATTTTTCCTGGTAGTTGACGGTCAGCGGGAAGAAATCCTGCCCCTCGCGCACCTTCCTGGCGGCGGTCACCGTGCACAGCACCACCGTGTCGCCGAGCTGCGCCATCACGGCGCCGTCGGCCTGGCGGGCGACCTTGCCCGTTTCGAGGGTCAGCGTCTCGCCGCCCCATTCGATTTCCACTTTTTTCGTGTCGAACATGTGTTTTCTTCTTTCCATCCGCCGGGCGCCCAATGCGGCCGACGGTCTCTTGATGCGGACCGGATTGTCCGCGTTGCTTGCGGGACCCGATGTCCCGTCTGTCGTTGGAACGGCGCCTCATTGCGCCGTGCCAAATGCGAAAACGGCCCGCAAACGGGGCCGCCTTCCGTGATTACTTGCGAAGTCCGAGCTTCTTGATGATGTCCTGATAGCGGCTCTCGTCCTTCTGGCGCAGATAGGCCAGCAGGTTGCGCCGCTTGTTGACCAGCATCAGCAGCCCGCGCCGCGAATGATGATCGCCGGCATGAGTCTTGAAATGTTCCGTGAGATTCTTGATCCGCTCGGTGAGGATTGCGACCTGCACCTCCGGCGAACCGGTATCGCCCTTGTCCTGGGCATGTTCCCCGATCAGTTCCTGCTTGCGTTCGGCAGTGATCGACATCGCATAAATCCTTTCAATCTTCGTGCGAGTCAGCCCGCGAACGGGCGGCTCGGGCGTGGTTCCGCGGGCGCGACGCGCCCGTCAGAGGTTGAATCCCCGCACCACCGTGAGCTCCGTCCCGTCGCTTTCGACGAGTGCGACCGGAACAGACTGGTCGGTCGCAAGGTATAGCCCCGGCTGTGCGGTGATCCCGACCACCCGCTGCCCCTGTCGGAGCAGCCTTGCCTGGTCGGGGGTGACGGAAAGAGCCGGGATGTCGTCCAGCCCTGCCGTCAATGGCAAGAGTGCCTGTTCAAGGCGCCGCTGCTTAGCGAGTTCCGCCAGTTTGTCCAGCGAAATCGCGCCCTCCAGCGTGAAGGACCCGGCCTTGATGCGATGCAACATGGTGACGTGCCCGCGCGTCTTCAAGCCGCGTGCGATGTCGCGGGCGAGCGAACGGATGTAGGTGCCCTTCGAGACATGCGCGGTGAGGGTGATTTCATCGAGAGGGACGTCCCGATCGCCGATCTCGTCAAGGTGACGGATGGAATAAATCGTCACCTCCCGGCTCTCGATCTCGACCTCCTCCCCGGCGCGCGCCCGCGCATAGGCGGGTTTGCCGTCGATCTTGAGCGCCGAATATCTGGGCGGGACCTGCTCGATAGCGCCGGTGAAGCGCGGCAGCGCGGCCTCGATCCCGGCGAGGGTGGGGCGGTGGTCGGAGGTCTCGGTGATCGCGCCCTCGGCATCGAGCGTGTCGGTCTCCGCCCCGAAGGTGATCGTGAATTCATAGATCT
>JAIVHR010000240.1 GCA_020200935.1 Sphingomonadales bacterium | reverse complement strand
GAGTTTCGCTAGGGCCATTCTGACAGACATCGGCGTTCTCTTCCTGTAGTTGTCTGACCGGTTGCGTGATCGCTTCCGGCCCGAACCATTGGTCGATGACGACACATCGCCTCAATCTTTTATTAAGCGCAACATCGTTAACCACGATTGCGGGGTTTCGAGGGGTATTTCGCCGCTCGTCTCTTGAACGACTTTGGTTAATGTCTCGTCTAGGGGCAGTTATCGGCGTGCCGGATGCGGATTATCCGAAATTCTCGCATGCACTCCGCTCCCGATGGTGGGACCGGCGGCTCCGATTCGCGGATGGACGGCGCATCGCTGCGACGGCGACGGGACGATCAAAGAATCTTCGGCGAGGGAGAGACCGTCGCTTGTGTGGTCGGGGGCGACTGCGTATAGGCCCGCGCGACGGCGGGGATGGCAAGTCCGATTCGAACTACGTCGGGTGCCGGGCGACTGCCCGAAATATAACGCGGTCCGGGGGGACTGTTTGAGTTGGAGAGAGCGTATGGCGACTGCTTCGCAACCGTCCGAACCGAACGGCGAACGCGAAGCGGGGGTCGGCAGGACGGTCGCCAAGGCGCCCGATGTCGCGCTCGAACTCGATCCCGACGCGCCCTTCATGGGCGACAATCACCAGGCCTATTTCCGTGCCAAGCTTCACGCCTGGAAGGACGAGATCGCGCGGGAAATGGAGCGCACGCGCGCCGATCTGCGCGAGGGCACGCTGCGCGAACCCGACAGCGCCGACCGCGCCTCGAGCGAGACCGACTGGTCGATCGAGCTGCGCCGCCGCGACCGCCAGCGCAAGCTGATCGCCAAGATCGACGCCGCGCTGAGGCGGCTCGACAAGGGCGAATATGGCTATTGCATCGTCACCGGAGAGCCGATCGCGCTGGCGCGACTCGATGCGCGGCCGATCGCGACGATGACGGTCGAGGCGCAGGAACGCCACGAACGGCGCGAGCGCGTGACCCGCGAGGACTAGCCGGCGGCGGGCAGGCTAGCTGGCGGCCAGCCGCTCCTTGATCTGGAGTTTCTTGCGCTTGAGTTCGCTGATTCGAAACTGGTCGGGGGAAGGTCGCTGTTGTTCGGCTTCGATTTTCTTGTCGAGGCCCGCATGTTTGGCGGCGAGGGCCGATGCGTGCGACGTTTCCATGGATTCCCTCCTTCGATTTCAGAGCCGGCGACGATAGCGCGAAGCGGCGGCACTGTCTCCCCCGACTCGATCAGCCGCGCCAAATCTGCGCCTGAATTCGGCGGCGGCATCTCGACGCTTGAATAAGCATCGCGACGCGGGCAGGAAACCGCGCCATGGAAGAGGCGATCATGCGCGTCCGGCTGACGGCGCTCAAATCGGAGCATCGCGACCTCGACGGCGCGATCGAGGCCTTGCGCGAGGCGGCGCCGGCCAACGATCTGCAGCTCGCCCGGCTCAAGAAGCGCAAGCTTCGGCTCCGCGACGAGATCGCCGAGATCGAGGACCGGCTGCTGCCCGACATCATCGCCTGAGATCGTTCCGCGAAATAAGGGGCCGGCCGGGCTTTCCCGGCCGACCCCTGTCGGTCTCGCGCGAATGCGGGTCAGGCCGCTTCGCGCTCGTCCTGGTTGACCGCCTCGATCGTCTTGCGATCGGACGAACCGTCGATATCGATTCTGCGCGGCTTCTTCTCTTCGGGAACCTCGCGCTTGAGATCGATGTTGAGCAGCCCGTTCTCGAAGCCGGCGCCGGTCACCTTGATCGTGTCGGCAAGCTCGAAGCGCCGCTCGAAGGCGCGGGTGCCGATGCCGCGATGGATGAATTCGCGGGTTTCGTCCTCGGCGCGCTCGGCGACGCGGCCGGTGATGATCAGCACATTCTCATGCACCGTCACATCGAGCTCGTCCTGCGCAAAGCCGGCGACCGCCATCGAGATCCGGTAATTATCCTCGCCCAGCTTCTCGATATTGTACGGCGGATAGGCCTCGCCCTCGCCGCGCGTGGCGGCATCGACGAGCCGGTTCAGATTCTCGAAACCGATCGAGGAACGCAGCAGCGGGGTAAAGTCGAATGTACGCATGTCAAAATCCTTTCATAAGCGATTTGATATGTTTGCGACCCGCGGCTCATGCCGCGCGGCCCGTCCGCACCGCCCCGAAAAGGCGACGATCCGGACGTGCCGAGGATGGGCATTTAAGGATCGGATTTCAAGATCGGACGCCCCGTTTCGGGACAGCGGCACCGGACCCCCATTTCGGGACGTCATGGGGCTTTCCGGCCCCCCGCCGGCTGTGCCAGAAGCGGCGGCGATGGAGGATCGCGATACACCGCTGACCGGCAAGCTCGTCGAGGGGCTCTATACCGAGGCGATGCTGCTCGCCGACGAGGCGCGCTCGCATTTCGACGCCCATGGCCATGACGAGCGCGAGGCGCTGAGCGCCGGGCTGCGGCTCGGCTATGCGGTCGAATCGCTCAAGGTGACGACGCGGATCATGCATGTCGTCGCCTGGCTGCTGACGCAGCGCGCCGTGCTGCGCGGCGAACTCACGCGTTTCGAGGGCGCGACGCCCGACCGTCGGCTCGGCCGCGCCGAACCCGGCGATGCCGGCGTCATCGCCCAGCTCCCCGAGGCCGCGCGCCGGCTCGTCGAGGCGAGCGAGGAACTCTATGGCCGCGTCGCCCGGCTCGAAGCCGAGATGCTCGCCCCGCCCGAACCCAAACCCTCGCCGGCGCGGGCTTTGTGGGGGCAATTGGAGCGGGCGTTCTGACTGGGTAAGCCCCTCCCCTTCAGGGGAGGGAAAGTTTTACCGTGCTCCTGCGAAAGCGGGAGCCCAGGGCCTCGGGCGCATTGCCTAACCGCCCTGGGCTCCTGCCTGCGCAGGAGCACAACTTGCCTTCGCATCCAGCGCTTCCTTCGCCGCGCGATATTCCTCCTCGAGCCGCGTCACGCGATCGGCGACGCTTTCGACCCGGTCGACCGCGCCGACGCCCTGGCCCGATCCCCAGATATCCTTCCAGGCCTTCTTCTCCTGATTGCCGCCCGATCCGAAATTCATGCGGCTAGGATCGCCCGTTGGCAGATCGTCGGGGTCGAGCCCGGCGCCTTGAATCGAACCGCGCAGATAGTTGCCGTGCACGCCGGTGAAGAGGTCGGTATAGACAATGTCGGCGGCGCGCCCCTCGACGATGCCCTGCTTGTAGCGTTCGGCGGCGTTGGCTTCCTCGGTGGCGATGAAGGCCGAGCCGATATAGGCGAGGTCGGCGCCCATCGCCTGCGCCGCGAGGATCGCGGCGCCGTTCGCGATCGCGCCCGACAGCACCAGCGGCCCGTCGAACCATTGGCGGATCTCCTGGACCAGCGCGAAGGGCGAGATCGTCCCGGCATGTCCGCCGGCGCCCGCCGCCACGGCGATGATCCCGTCGGCGCCCTTCTCGATCGCCTTGCGCGCGAAACGATCGTTGATCACGTCGTGCAGCGTGATCCCGCCCCAGCCATGCAC
>JAIVHR010000078.1 GCA_020200935.1 Sphingomonadales bacterium | reverse complement strand
TCGGCGCCCGACGCCGTCGTCACGATCGCCGTCGAAAAGCCCGGCTCGACGACCGCCTCGCGGCCGAGCGCGAAGGCGTCGCTCGCAATATCGGGCATGTCGTCGGCCTCGGTGATCGGATAGCCGAGCAGGGTATCGGGCTGCCCGGCCATCAACCCCGGCTGCCAGAGAAAGGCGCCGTCGTCGGTCTTGAATTTGCGGATCGCCGAAAGCGTCGCCGAATTCATCACGAAATGCGCGCCCTGGCGATAGGGCGAACGCAGCGACTGGACGAGATCGATCAGCGCATATTCGGGATCGGTCCCGGCGAAGCCGCCATCGGCCCCGGTGGCGATATATTGCAGCGAACCGAAATCGCGGGTCTCGTCATCCTCGTCGGTGGCCGAGGCGGTCAGGAAGCCTTCGGGCCGGTTGATGCCGCTGCCGCCGACGAAGGCGGCGCCCTCGGCGCGGGCGAATTCGCTGGCGATCTCGCCCGCCAGCCAGGCCTCGACATCGAAGGCGGCGTCGTCAAGCATCGCCTGGCTCGCCGCCGGGTTGGCGTAGAGCTCGCCCATCGGTGGCGCGATCTCGGCGAAATCGGGGGTGTCGGTCTCGGGCCGCGCGGCATCCTCGGCGACCCAGCCCGAGGGCGTGCCGCCGGTCGTCACCAGCTTGCGATAGCCGGCCGTGCCGACCTTAACGACATTGGCGATGCCCCGGATCGGCGAGATCGACGCCAGCGTCCGGTCGATCACCGCGTCGATCTCTTGCGGGATCGCATAGCCGCCGGCACTGTCGGAGGTGCCGACGAAGGCCTTCTGCTCGATCCCGGTCTCGACGCCGCGGCGGATATAGGTCTCGGTAAACGCGCTCTGCCTGCCGGGTTCCTTGCTCGCGCCTTCGAGCGCCGGCCGCGCCGCGGCAACGGTATGCGCGTCCATCCAGCGCTTCATCTGCGCCATATGATCGGCGACCTTCTCGATCGGCGATCGTTCGGGCTCGGCGGAGGCTTCCTCGGCCGCCACCGCGATATCCTCATGCGGCGGCTCTTCCATAGCGGCGAAGCTCGCCGCCAGCGGGTCCATCTTGGTCTCGATCATCATTCTCTCCTTTGGAGACAAAAAAGCCCCCGGGCCCGGTGGACGCGGAGGCGACACGTCAGACTCCTCTCCGCCTGACAGGGGGAGAGGATACGAAGACTTGGCGGCGCAACCGCCTTGGTCGGAGTTGGAGAGGGGGTGCGAGCCGCAGGCGAGCTTGCCGCGCGGCGGCAATTTCACCGCCGCCACGCTCGCTCCCGCTCGCTCTGTCCCCCTCTCCCGGCCGACGCTGCGCGCCGGCGTCCCTCTCCCGCAGGGGGAGAGCGATCCGCTCTTTCCTTAAAGGTCGGCCGTGGCCATCATTGCCCCGACCATACCAGGCCCATCATACGGACATGCGAGGGCAAGTCCGGCCGGCTAGGCAGCGTCCATGACCGGACCGCGCAACGGCAGTTCGAAGCCGTCAAAGCCGCTCCAATCGACAGGCCCGTTGGAATGATGGTGCAAGGTGATGCCGATCACCCTAGCATCACCGGTATGCGTATCGGCGTTGCCCAGCCTCGTAACCTTGACCGAGATGACGTCCCCCTCCTTGTGGTAGAGGACGGTGGGCGTTCCGGGCGAGGCAACCATATCCAGCCTCACCCGCGCAATGCCGTTGGTGGTGTGCGAGGTCGGGCCGGTTACGATCTCCGATACCGCTATGCTTCCGGTGGTTTCTCGCGGCCCCTTCGATTTCATGTCGATCCGGAAATCGACATCCGCGGTCGGCCCGGTGCCTGCGATATAGAGTATCTCGACCCAATCGATTGCCCCGCCATACCATTCCAGCGGGGCTCGGAAATTCCACAGGATCGACTGTTCCGCTGCGTTGGCCAACGTTACCACGCCGAAACCGTTGAGTTCGGCAATCGTGCCGTCGGTGGTAACGAGATCACCGGCAAGCAGATCCGCCCGTCCCTCGAAATCATAAGGCACGGTGCGGAAAAACCGACCCGACCCGCGGTCGATGACGACACTGTGGACAATGCCCATGCCGTTATCGCCGGAGAAGAACTTTCCGCCCTCGCCGTTCTGAAACAGGATGGCGTTCGATGTGCCGTAATCGACCCTGCAACTCGTCTGCACACCGTGGACGATGCAATTCTTTTTCGCGCCGAACGATCGGCCTACGGTCGCCCCTGAAAAGGTTTCGGCCACATAATCCAGCGACGGAACGTCAAACTGTGTCGCCGAGACATATTCGGCCCAGTGCGTTCCGTCATAATTGGTCGTGCCGGAAATGACGACATAGCGCCCGTAATTGTTGACGACGAGATCGGAGTCGTGCGTGAAGCGGGGGATATCGTTGCCATGCGGCGAAGTCGCGCCGCTGCTTGCGACAGAAGTCAGCTCATATTCTATGACGACCTGGTCAGCGAAATGGACGGCTTTTTGGGTGGCATCGGGCTGGTCGAGAACCTTCAGCCAGTTGATATGGGAGCTATCGCCATGGCGAAACTCGATTCCGTAGCCATCCCTGTTCTCGACGATCACGTCGTCGGCGAAATGCGACGAGCCAAGCGCCCCGTTATCGGCTGCGAGGACAACGCCCACCGAATCACGACAGTTGTTGTTGCTGCCGCAGCGATAGCGCCAGCCGGAGAAGTCCATACCGGAGGTGGTGAAGTCGCCCGTCCCGTCGTTATTGATCTCAAGACCGATCTCGGTTGCCTTCATACCGAGGCAGTTGACCGTGAAACCGACGCAGGAGTTGAGCCGAATAAGCTTCTTGGCGAAATTATTGCCGTCGAGAATCACCCCCTCGAGAGAGCCTCCATACAACTGCGCGCTGGCAGTGTCGGCGTCGAAGGTAAGAAGCGTTCCCGCAGTGACGGTCGTCGTATGCCGGATACAGCTTACGCCCTCGTCCGTTTCAAATTGCGAAGCATCGTTGACGCTCCCATAGGTCTCGCCGACGATATTCACCGCGACATTGAACACCAGCGGCCCGGTCGGGGACGTGCCAGCGGGTAGCTTGATCGTGTATCCCGATCCCAGATATTCGACCAGCGAGATCAGGTCACCCCAACTGTCCGTTTCAATCGTCGTGCCATCAAAGAGAAGGCCCGCCCATGTGGCCTGAATGACGGCATTGTCCCAGACCCGAACCCACGCGCCGGAGGCTCCGGTATCGTCGCTGTCGGAGATAGATCGGCGCGAACCGGCCGGCGCTGTCGGCAACCACGGGATTGCTGTGCGCGGTCGTCAGTTCGGGGGTGGTGTAGACGTCCTCCGGCGTGGTGGTGCCGGTCTCGTAGAAATAGAGCTTGGCACCCGCCGCCGGCAAGCCGTTTGACGCGAATGCCGGACGGGTGGGGATGGTGAACAATATAGCCATTTTTATCTCCTGTGGGTTGGGTACGTAATTGAGACACGAAAAAGCCCCCGAGCCCGGGCGGGCACGGAGGCGGCACGTCTGACTCCTCTCCCCCCTGCCAGGGGGAGACGATCAGCTTTCTTTCATTCCAGTTTCCGATTAAACGCCGCCGCCATGACCGACGACACCACCGACAAGCCGGCAGGCGAAACCCCGCCCGCCGATTCTCCTCCGGATCGGCTCTCGAACAACCCGACGAGCGACCATTACGATCCGGCGCTGCTCCAGCGCGGCATCGGCATCCGCTTCAAGGGGCGCGAGCGCAGCGACGTCGAGGAATATTGCATTTCCGAAGGCTGGATCCGCGTCCAGGCCGGCAAGACCCGCGACCGCCACGGCCAGCCGCTGACGATCAAGCTCTCGGGCGAAGTCGAGGCGTGGTTCGAGGATAGCGGACCAGCATAACCGTCCGGCAAACAAACCGCTTCGAAAAATTTCGATCTATTCCGCCACCGCATGTACCCGCGCCAGCGGCTGCATCGGGACGGCGACGAGGCTGATTTCCACCAGTTCCAGGTCGGTCAGTTCGCGGTGCCGGGCGCCGGTTTCGCGGCCGGCGCGGACGCGGTAGCCGAAGCTCAACCCGCCGGCCTTTCGCATCAGCCCCTCGTCGGTCACCCGGGCGATGACGCGCAACCCGCGGCGGTGGCGCGGCTATCTGACCAATGACGAGCTCAACGAGGCTCTGCCGCAGGAACAAATTCGTGCGGCTGCCCGCTCGATGCTCAAACGAGGCGGCGTGCGATGGCGCAACATGAATGCTCGGCAACCGACAACGGCCAGTCCGCTCTTTCACCGGACACGTCGTTGGCGCCCCGATCCGGCATCACCGGGCGTCGGGCCTCGCGGCGGCCCTTCGAGCCGCCCGGTCGCTGGCCAGCACGTCGGCCGGCAGACAGGGCGCATCGGGGCTCGCCCAGTCTATTTCATAGGTGGCCGGCACGCTGTGCAAAATTCCCCGCGACACGAAGGTGCGATTCGGATCATAGTCGATGCGTGCCATCGAATTGTCGAAATCGCCCAGCCGGTCATTGTCATGGCGGGCGCGATCGGGGGTGATTTCCCGGTCTTCCACGCGTGCGCCGCGGACCATGCGGATCGTGCCGTCGTCGCGGCGCTCCATCATCCGATAGTAAATGCGGCCGTACATCATCGTATCGAACACCGTGTTGAAACCCCAGTTTTCGACTTCCGTCGCTTCGGGCAATCGTACCGTCGTCGCATGGCAGCTGTAGCTCGGTGCGTTGTAGAAAGGCGCCTCATCGCCCTCGCCGCTCGCCCGCTGCCGCCGTTCGGGCGGGCTGAAGCCGCCGCCGGGAAGCGTCAGATCGTATTTGCCGCTCCCTTCATCGTCCCAATCCACCGGGCCGCTACCGGTGATGGTGAGAATGCTCGCCCGGGTCTCGCGGTCGTAGCGATAGGCGACATCCTCGATCGCGTCCCAATCGCTGCTCCCGGTGAGCGAACCGCGCATCGCGGTCGTCAGCTGGTCGGGGGTCATGACGGAAAACTGCATATATTGCGTCAGCCCCCCGACCCCGCGCGCGATGGTCGTATAGATCAAGCGGGCCGGCTGATCGAAACCGGCCCGGGCATCGATCTCGTACACGCCCATCTCCTGAGGCAGCGCGGGGGCTGCTTGCCGCACGGCTTCGAGCGTGCTGCCGCGCGCCGAAAGCGGCAGCACCCAGCGATAGGGCAAAAAGGGCTCCGCTCCTGCCTCGATGACCGCCGGCAGGGTTGCATCGAGCCAATATTTCGTCCCGCCGATATCGGCGCGCACGAGAACGTGATCGAACAGAGCGGGGTTGGGCAGGCGGTCGTCGAAGCCGTCGTCGATTCCGGTATTGTTGGCCAGCACGGCCTCGGCCTCGATGCCGAGTTCGCGCAGCAGCGCGAGCAGCAGCGCGGATTTGCCCTTGCAATCCCCGTAGCGGCGGCGCCACGTTTCGTCGGCGGTGGCGGGATCCAGATTGCCGCCGTCGAGGCCGACATAGATGTAGCGCACCTGCTCTTGAACCAGCTCGAGCGCGGCCTGCGCCCGTTCGAACTCTCCCGAATGGGCGCCGGCGATCCGTGCCGCCTCCGCCCTGACCGGCGAATCCGGAGCGAGCCGCGAAGCCGTGGCGTAGAGCGCGTCAAAACGCTGCGACACGGCGGACCACGATGCCAGATCGCTATATTCGATGACGCGCTGCCAGCTGTATCGCGGCGGCGCATCCCTGGGCGGGGTGAGAGCTTCAGGATTGTCGAGGCTGACGGTAAGCGCATGCGGCGTGCGCTCTGCCAAACCGGCAAGGTCATCGGTGAGCCGGATCGTCGGCTCCTGCCCTTCGTCCCAGCTCAGACCGAGCCGGACGCGGCCGGGCGGAGGAGCTGAACCGAGCGCCATTAGGCCGAAGCTGTCGTCGCGGAGCGTTGGATCGTGCGAGGGGATCGTGAACGCCCATTCGAGCTCATCGCCGACCCGCAGGTCGGGCACGCGCAACACCGCTGTCAGCCGACCGGTGAGCATCGCCTGCTCGAGCTGGTCCTCGCGCCGGAGCACTTCGAAATTGGTGCTCGCCAGAACATCGATCACCTCGCCCTCGCGGTGAATGCGCAGCATGTGAACCGTCGGGGCGCCCGCAGCGGGGTTCCAGC
>JAIVHR010000001.1 GCA_020200935.1 Sphingomonadales bacterium | reverse complement strand
CTCTGGGTCTCCTCGGACGAGGGTTCGGACTTCAAGCGGCTCGGCACCTACGATCCCGAGGCCCAGAACTTCACCCCGGTCGTCGAGGAGCAATGGGACGTCGACAGCTTCGACATTGCCGAGGACGGCAGCTTCATCGCCTTTGTCGTCAATGCCGCCGGCCGGTCCGAGCTCAAGCTCTATGATGTGGCCAGCGGGGCGACGCGCGAAGTCGATCTGCCGCCCGGCGTGATCTACGATCTAGAGATCGCGCCCTGGGGCGCGGTCGGCTTCACCTTCGTCTCGAACCAGGCTGCGGCCGACGCTTACAGCGTCGATCCCGCGACGCTCGCCGTCACCCGCTGGACGACGAGCGAGATGGGCGGGCTCGATCCCGAGGCCAACGTCCTGCCCGAGCTGGTCGAGATCGAGAGCTATGACGGCGAAGCCATGTCGGGCTTCCTCTACCGCCCCGATCCCACGCGTTTCCCCGGCGCGCGGCCGCTGATCGTCGACATTCACGGTGGCCCCGAGAGCCAGTCGACCGCGACCTTCCTCGGCCGCGACAATTATCTGATCAACGAGCTCGGCGTGGCGATCTTCTTTCCCAACGTCCGCGGTTCTTCGGGCTTCGGCAAGCGCTTCGTCGCGCTCGACAACGGGCCGGACCAGCGGGAAAATTCGGTCCGCGATATCGGCGCCTTCCTCGATACGCTGGCCGCCGATCCGCTGATCGATGCGGAGACGATGGCGGTCACCGGCGGCTCCTATGGCGGCTATATGTGCTATGCGAGCGCGATTCTTTATGGCGACCGCTTCGATGCCGCCAACTGCGTCGTCGCGATCTCGAATTTCGCGCCAACGATCCGCGCGTGCCGGCGTCCGAAGCCGATCAGATGATCGCCGCGGTGCGCGCCAACGGCCAGGATGCCTGGCACTTCCTCGCCGCCAACGAAGGCCACGGCTTTCGCAAGAAGGAAAATGCCGATTATTATTTCTACACCAGCCTGATGTTCTGGCGCGAGCATCTGCTCGGCGAGGAATAGCTTCGCGTGCTCCTGCGAAAGCAGGAGCCCAGTGCGGCCAAGGACGTCGCTTGCGGCCTTGGGCTCCTGCCTTCGCAGGAGCACGAAATGGTCGATTTTCCCCGCTTTCCTCCTATATTGGCTCAAAGGAGGCCAGTCATGAGTGCCGAACGACAGGGAAGCCTGAAGGGCGTCGACCTGATCGAAGAGATCAACCGGTTGCGTGAAGAACGCAACGCGGTGATCCTCGCCCATTATTACCAGGAGCCGCAGATCCAGGACATCGCCGATTTCGTCGGCGACAGCCTCGATCTGTCGCGCAAGGCGGCCGAGACCGATGCCGAGGTGATTGCCTTTTGCGGCGTCCGCTTCATGGCCGAAACCGCCAAGATCCTGAGCCCCGAGAAGATCGTCGTGCTGCCCGATATGGATGCCGGCTGCAGTCTCGAGGACAGCTGCCCGCCCGACAAATTCAAGGCCTTCCGCGAGGAGCATCCCGATCATATCGCGCTGACCTACATCAACTGTTCGGCGGCGGTAAAAGCGCTTTCCGACATCATCGTCACCTCCTCGTCGGCCGAGAAAATCCTCAGCCAGATCCCCGAGGAGCAGAAGATCATCTTCGCGCCCGACAAGCACCTCGGCGGCTATCTGGCGCGCAAGACCGGCCGCGACATGCTGCTCTGGCCCGGCGTCTGCATCGTCCACGAGGCTTTCAGCGAGACCGAACTCCTGAAGCTCATGGCCAAGCATCCCGGCGCCCCGGTGCTCGCCCATCCCGAATGTCCGGTGGCGATTCTCGACCATGCCGATCATGTCGGCTCGACGAGCTCGATCCTCGCCAAGGCGCGCGAGACCGAAAGTGACACGGTGATCGTCGCCACCGAGCCGCACATCATGCACCAGATGGAAAAGGCGCTTCCCGGGGTCAATTTCATCGGCGCGCCCGGTGCCGACGGCAACTGCAACTGCAACATCTGCCCCTATATGGCGCTCAACACGATGGAGAAGCTCTATACCGCGCTGCGCGACCTCGAGCCGCGCATCGAGATCGAGGAGAGCGTGCGACTCGAAGCGAAGAAGAGCCTCGACAAGATGCTGGCAATGGCGAGCTCGACCGTCGGAATGGGCGATATCGGCGCGCCGAGGGTGACGGGGGATTGAACGCGCACGCCAACAAGATGCTTGCTCCGGCAGTTCGGTCGCCCGATAGTCGCATCATGAACGGACGGCATATCTTTCCCGCATGATCTCCACGCTCCGCTCGCTCTGGCTCAACATCAATGCCAGCTACTGGTTCTATCCGGGGCTCTTTTCGGTGATTGCCGCGCTGGCGGCGATCGGCACGGTCTGGCTCGATCGCAACGGCTTTGCCGAATGGCTCAACAATGTCGCCTGGATCCAGCCGAGCCGCCCCGAAGGCGCGCGGACCGTGCTCACCGTCATCGCCGGGTCGATGATCGCCACCGCGGCGACGGTCTTCTCGATCACCATCGCCGCCGTCGCCTATGCATCGGGCACATACGGCCCGCGGCTGCTGACCAACTTCATGTACGACAAGGGCAATCAGCTGTCGCTCGGCGTCTTCATCGCGACCTTCGTCTATGCGCTGATGGTGCTGCGCGTCGTCAGGAGCGAGGATGAGCGCGCGCCGAGCGAGATGGACGCCGTGGCCACCGCGCTGCCGGGCTTTACTCCGCAGCTTTCGCTGCTCGTCGCGACGAGCCTCGCGCTGTTCGCGGTCGCGGTGCTGGTCTATTTCCTCCACCACATCCCCGACAGCATCCGCATCAATACCGTGCTCAAGGGCATCGGCCGGCGGTTGATTGAGGATATTCGCGAGCGCTTTCCCGACAATGGCGGCAGCGACGAGCCGAATGCGCAGAAATCCGGCGAGGCGGTGACCGGGATCGATGCCGGCTATATCAAGATCATCGATTTCGAGGCGCTCAACGAGATCGCCGAAAGCCACGGTGCCTGTATCGCACTCAAGGTCCGCACCGGCGATTTCGTCCACTGCCGGTCGCCGCTGGTCGAGGTCAGCGGCACGGAGATGGCCGAACGCTTGGGCTCCGATATCCGCGCCGCCTTCAGCATCGGCGGCATGCGCACCCCGACCCAGGATCTCGAATTCCTGTTCGACGAGCTGGTCGAGATCGCGTTGCGGGCGCTCTCGCCCGGGATCAACGACCCGTTTACCGCGCTGACCTCGCTGCACTGGCTCGCCGCGGCGACAGCCGAACTCGGCGACCGCGACCTCGATCGCGGGCCCGAACAAGAGAATTACGACCGCGCGCGCATCCAGCCGCTCGAGGACGATTATGCGCATTTCCTCGAGCGCGGCTTCGGCGGCATCCGGGCCTCGGCGGCCGGCAGCGTAATCGCCTCGCTCAAATTTCTCGATTCGCTCCATTCGGCGGCGCTCGGCGCGAATTCCCCCCATCGCCTCGGGCTGCTGCGACAGGAAGCCGAGCGGTTGATCGAACAGGCGCGAACGGTGCCCGATAGTTTGCTTTCAGGAGTTTCCGTGTGTTCAGATTTATCCTGCCCCTTGCCCTGTTGGCCGCTCCCGCCACGCTCGCCGCGCAGGAGGCGGAAGATCCCTATCTCTGGCTCGAGGAGATCGAGGGCGAGCGCGCGCTCGCCACGGTCGAGCAATGGAATGCGCGGACCGAGACCGAGCTGGCCGGGTCGCCCGATTTCGAACAACGCCGCGAGCGTGCCTTCGCGATGCTCACCGACGACGATCAGATCGCGATGCCCGATCAGATCCAGGGCGATCACGTCACCAATTTCTGGATCGACAGCGATCATCCGCGCGGGCTCTGGCGCATCTCGCCGCGCGAGGCCTATCTCGCCGGCGATCCCCGATGGCGCGTGCTGATCGATGTCGATGCGCTGGGCGAGGCGGAAGGCGAAAGCTGGGTCTGGCACGGCGCCGACTGTCTCGCGCCCGACTATCAGCGCTGCCTGGTCAGCCTGAGCCCGGGCGGCAGCGACGCCGATGTGGTGCGCGAATTCGATATCGGCACCGGCGATTTCGTCGAGGACGGCTTCGCCCTGCCGGTCGCCAAGTCGAACGTCGCCTGGCTCGATGCCGACCGGCTGATCGTGGTCACCGATTTCGGCCCCGATTCGCTGACCACTTCCGGCTATGGCCGGATCGCCAAGATCTGGCGCCGCGGCACACCGCTCGCCGAGGCCCAGACCGTCGCCGAGGCCGAGACGACCGATATCAGCGTCTATCCGATCTCGGTGCTCGACGGCGATCGGCGCTGGGCCTTCGTCAATCGCGGGCTGACCTTCTGGACCAACGAGCTCTCTCTGCTCACCGATGAGGGGACCGTGCCGGTGCCGATTCCCGAGACAGCGAGCTATGAGGACGTGATCGACGGGCGGCTGATCGCCAAGCTCAACCAGCCGCTCGAGACGGGTGAGGCGACGCTGCCGATCGGATCGATCGTCGGTTATGATCTCGCGGCCATCGCGGCGGGCGAAGACGTCGTTCCCGAACTCGTCATGGCGCCGAGCGAGAGCCAGGCGATCGAGGAAGTCTCGGCCGGCGGCGATATCCTCTGGGTCAAGGCGCTCGACGATGTGTCGGGTAGGCTCTTCGCGCTGCGCCGTCAGGAGGAGGGCGGCTGGACGCGGACACCGATCGACCTTCCCGCCAACCGGACCGTGCGGATCGCCGAGACCGGCGAGAATCTGGCGCTGGTCACCGTCGAGGGCATGTTGACCCCGCCCTCGCTCAATGCCGTCACCCCGGCGGGCGCGGTAACCGAGGTGCAGAGCCTCCCGGCGCAATTCGACGCGAGCGGGATGGAGGTCGAACAAAGTTTCGCGACCTCGGCCGACGGCACCCAGGTGCCCTACTTCCTCGTCCGTCCGCGCGATGCCGAGGGGCCGGTGCCGGTGCTGATCCATGGCTATGGCGGTTTCCGCGCCGCCCAGACCCCGACCTATCTGACCCAGCAGCCCTACCGTTCGGGTCCGCTCGGCCTGTTCTGGGTCGAGGCCGGCAACGCCTATGTGCTCGCCAATATCCGCGGCGGCGGCGAATACGGCCCGGCCTGGCACGAGGCGGCGTTGCGCGAAAACCGCCAGCGCAGCTTTGACGATCTGCACGCGATCGCCGAGGATCTGGTCGCCGACGGCGTCACCTCGCTCGGCCATATCGCGATTTCGGGCCGGTCGAATGGCGGCGTGCTGGTCGGCGCGGCGGCGAACCAGCGGCCCGATCTCTATGCAGCGGTGATCTCGGGCTCGCCGCTCGACGATATGAAGCGCTATTCGCAGCTGCTCGCCGGCGCCAGCTGGATGGGCGAATATGGCGACCCCGACGTTCCGGCGGACTGGGCCTTCATGCGCGAATATTCGCCCTACCAGAATCTGGCGGACGTCGAGGGCTATCCGGCCACCTTCTATTATCTCTCGACGCTCGACGATCGCGTCCACCCCGGCCATGCGCGCAAGATGGCGGCCCGGCACGAAGAGTTAGGCCAGACTTTCTATTACCGCGAATATCGCGAGGGCGGGCATTCCGTGGGGGCGGATCGACCCGAGGATGCGGTTCGCGCGGCGCTGCTCTACGAGTTCCTCGAAAAGGAGATCGGCGCGGAATGAGTTTCTCGCTCGACGGCTTCGATCTCGACGCTTTCGTTACCCGCGCCTTCGAGGAAGATCTGCGCGACGGCGGCGACGTCACATCGGAAGCCGTGATCCCGCCTGATGCGCGCTTCCGCGGCGTGATGGACAGCCGCGACGCGATCGTGGTCGCGGGCCTGCCGATCGCCGCGGCCTTCTTTCGCCGGCTCGATCCCGAGGCCGAGATCGAGATCCTGGCGGAGGAGGGCGAGCGCGTCGAGCCCGACGCGGATCTCATGCTGCTGTCGGGCAAGGCGCGCGCGCTGCTGACCGCCGAGCGCCCGGCGCTCAATACGGTCCAGCATCTCTCGGGCGTCGCCACGCTGACCCGCCGTTATGTAGATGCCATCGAAGGCACCGGCGCGACCCTGCTCGATACCCGCAAGACACTGCCCGGCCTGCGGGTGGTCGAAAAATATGCGACGCGGATGGGCGGGGCGCAGAACCACCGGATGGGTCTGTGGGATGCGGCGATGATCAAGGACAATCACATCGCCGTCGCGGGCACTGTCGGCGAAGCCGTGCGGCGGGCAGCCGATGCGGGGATCGGGCGTATCATCGTCGAGGTCGACCGGATCGATCAGATCGAACGGGCGCTGCTCGCCGGGGCGACCCACCTGTTGCTCGACAATATGTCGCCGGACTTGTTGCGCGAGGCGGTTCGTATCGTCGATGGCCGGGTGCCGACCGAAGCCTCAGGCGGCATCACCCTGGAAACGATCCGCGCCAAGGCCGAGACCGGCGTCACCTATCTCTCGGTCGGCCGCCTGACCCAGTCGGCCCCGGCGGTCGATATCGGCCTCGACTTTAAGCGTCTCTAGCGGGCGCAATCCGCTCCCCCTCGATCGTCACCGTCTTCGGGTGGTGCTTGTCGAGATGCTTCCTGACGATCTTCAAGTTGCGCGTGTTCGAGCGAAAGAAGAAGTCGGCGGCGTCGCCCAGCAGCGGCACCGCGCCGAGCGCCAGATCGAGCCCGACATTGCCGACCATCCGCGCCAGCTTCCATTTCGGCAGGCCGATATTGCGCGCTTCCCAGACGATCCAGCTGCCCATCGCCGCGGCGACGACATCGCCGACCACCGGCACCAGCCCGAGCAGGAAATCGATTCCGAACTTGCGGTTGATCACCGGCATCGTGAAGCTCTTTTCGAGCAGTTGCTCCATCGCCTCGATGCGCCGGCGCGCGGCTTCGGGGGTTCGTTCGAGCCCCAGCCGGTCGAAATCCTCAGGCTTGACGCGCATCGATGAATCCCTCTCTTTGGCTTGCCGAATCAACGCCCCGTCGCGGAGCGCGTTCCCCTTACCGGCGGGCGGCGAGGATCGGGGCGAGCGGGTGGCTTGCATAGCGGTTGGACGCGAAGCCGGCGATGCCGGGTCCAAGTCGATCAACCGCAAATCGGCATCCGCCTCGAGCCCGACGCGCACCGCTTCGACGCCGATCGCCTCCCAGCCGGCCGCGAGGATCGTGAACAACAGCCGGCTGCCCGCACTATCGGGCAGGGCGATGCGCAGCGGCGGGATTTCGCCGTTCGCGGACTCCCAGCGGCCGACCGCCTCACGCGCGAAGCGGCGTCGCGCGCCGAGGTTCGCTTGTTGCCAGGGCGGGGCCCCCGCGGAGGCCAGTCCATCGGCCTCGCCGGGCACGATCGCCGCGCGCGCCTCGGCCTCGGGGCCGGCAAACGCCTCGGCGATCAGCGCGCGGTTGACCGCCAGCGACAGGAGCTGCCGGTTCCGGGCATCGGCGAGAAAGCCGCTTTCCTCGACGAAACCCAGCCCGAACAAGCCCTCGGTCGGATCGAGCCGAAGCGCGTTCTGCGGGTCGATCGCCTGCGCATAGGGCAGGGTGGTCCAGTCGCCGCCGAGTACCAGCGCGCTCTCGCCGCGGCGGAAGCGGGCGACGGCAAGCGCCGGGCGCGTGAAGCGCAGCTCGATCGTGTCTTCGGGGCCGGGCGCCTCGACCGGTTCGGCCTCCTGATCGGCGTCGGGATCGGGCGGCGATATGCGGCGCACCAGCAGCAGCCTTTCGCCATCGGGCGCATAGCCATCGGCGATCGCGAGCGGCCCGAGCGCTTCGCCGCCGCGCGTCACGCCGAGCTCGGGCAACGCCAGCAGCCGCAGCAGATCGGGTCGGTGCCGGGTGAAGCTCAGCTCGAGGATGCGCGGCGTGACGGCGTTGATCTCGTCGATATCGGCGAGCAGCGGGGCGAGGATGCCGCGCTCCCGCCGTGCTTCGCGCAATGTGCGGGCGATCCGGTCCGCGGTCAGCGCGCCGCCGTCGTCCCAGCGATGATCGTCGAGCCGGAAGATGAAGCTGCCGTCGTCGAGCACCGTCCAGCGCCGGGCGAGCGCCGGTGTGACCTCGCCCTCCTCGTCGAGCGCGACGAGGCCCTGGGAAGTGTTGACGGCGACGATCTGTTGGGCGGCACTACTCCCCGCGATGACATCGACCTGGAGCGGCGCGTCATCCGCTTCGCTGCCGCAGCCGGCGAGCAGCAGCATAAGCACGGCGGTTAGCAATCGACCGATCATGGCCGCAAGCCTTAGCAAGCCGCGCGCCGATCCCTAAGCCCGTAATGGTGCGTCGTGCGCCGGGCGGTCAGCTTGTTCCGGGATTGTCCTTGGGATTGTCGACCTTGTTCTTCTGTTCCTGCGGCTTGAGGTCGTCCGAGCCGCGTCCCTCGTCGGGCGTCATTTCGCCGACCGGATCCTCGGGTGGCTTTTTCTCGTTGACCGGTTTCGGATCGTGCAGGGGCATGGCGCATCTCCTTCTGCGGGAGAAACGCGCGGCCCGGCGGTCGGTTCACGATCTTCTGGTGCGGACGGCGGGATTTGAACCCGCACTCCCTTACGGGAAGCAGATTTTAAGTCTGCAGCGTCTACCGGTTCCGCCACGTCCGCATTGCGGCCCCGCGTGGACGATGGGTCGAGGAAAGGTCAAGCCCCGCGATGCGGCGGCGGCGGAGAGCGAAGACGCGGACCCTCACCCTTCCATATTGAGCCGCTCGCGCATTTCCTTGCCGGGCTTGAAATAGGGCACGCGCTTGGCTGGCACCTGAACCGCCTCGCCGGTGCGCGGATTGCGGCCGGTGCGCGCCTGGCGCCGGCGGGTCGAGAAGGCGCCGAAACCACGCAGTTCGACGCGGCCGTCGCGGGCGAGCTGCTCGGTGATGCTGTCGAAAAACGTGCCGACGATCCGTTCGACATCCTTTGCGGCGAGATCGGGATTCTCGCCGGCGAGCTTCTGCACCAGTTCCGAACGAATCATCAGTATGCCTCCCCGCAGATGTCTTGATCGATACCGCCATACACATGGCACAACGCTAATATAGATCAATGTTGCGCTTCGGAAACTATTTCAAATCGTTTTGGGATACAAGTGGCATTCCATGAAAAATCAGTATTTTACGACGAACGTCCCAGCTGTGGACAAAAAGTTGGCGCGGCCGGATGAGGGTCCGTGACCCCCGCCCGACTCGCGCCTGACTTTTTTCGTCGCGAAGGGTCAGTCCTTCTGCTTGAGCGCCTCGCCCAGAATATCGCCAAGGCTGGCGCCTGAATCGGTCGATCCATACTGCTCGACCGCCTGCTTCTCCTCGGCGGCCTGAAGCGCCTTGATCGAGAAGTTGGGTTTCTTCGAGCGGTCGAAGCCGACCACCATCGCGTCGAACTTCTGGCCGACCTGGAAGCGGTCCGGCCGCTGTTCGTCGCGGTCGCGGCCGAGATCCGAACGTTTGACGAAGCCGGTGGGCCCGTCATCCTCGGCCTGCACGTCGAGTCCGCCGTCCTTGACGTCGAGCACGGTCACGGTGCGGATCTGGCCCTTGCGGATATCGCCGGTGGCGCCGCCCGCCGAGGGCCCGCCGCGCTCGAGCTGCTTCATGCCGAGGCTGATGCGCTCCTTCTCGGCATCGACATCGAGCACCACGGCTTTGACCGTCTCGCCCTTGTGATGGATGTTGAGCGCTTCCTCGCCCGACATGCCCCAGGCGATATCGGACATATGGACCATGCCGTCGACATCGCCTTCGAGGCCGACGAACAGCCCGAACTCGGTGGCGTTCTTGACTTCGCCCTCGACTTCGGTGCCGACCGGGAATTTCTCCGCGAAGCTGTCCCAGGGATTGTCCATCGCCTGCTTGAGGCCCAGGCTGATCCGCCGCTTCTCCTCATCGACCTCGAGAATCACGACCTCGACCTGCTCGGAGGTCGAGATGATCTTGCCGGGATGGACGTTCTTCTTGGTCCAGCTCATTTCGGAGACGTGGACCAGGCCTTCGATGCCGGGCTCGAGCTCGACGAAGGCGCCATAATCGGTGATGTTGGTGACGCGGCCGGTGAACCGGGTGTCGACCGGATATTTGGCGCTCGCGCCTTCCCAGGGATCTGTCTCGAGCTGCTTCATGCCGAGGCTGATGCGTTGGGTTTCGCGGTTGATGCGGACGATCTGGACGGTGACCTTGTCGCCGATATTGACCATCTCGGACGGATGGTTGATCCGCTTGTAGCTCATGTCGGTGACATGGAGCAGACCGTCGATGCCGCCGAGATCGACGAAGGCGCCGTAATCGGTGATGTTCTTGACGACGCCCTCGATCACCTGGTTTTCGGTCAGCGACTGGATCAGGTCGCTGCGCTCTTCGGCGCGCGTTTCTTCGAGTATCGCGCGTCGCGAAACGACGATATTGCCGCGCTTCCGGTCCATCTTGAGGATCTGGAAGGGCTGCGGGATGTCCATCAGCGGGGTGACGTCGCGGACCGGGCGGATATCGACCTGGCTGCCGGGCAGGAAGGCCACTGCGCCGCCGAGATCGACGGTGAAGCCGCCCTTGACCCGGCCGAAAATCGTGCCCTCGATGCGGGCCTCCTTGTCATATTCGGCCTCGAGCCTGTCCCAGGCCGCTTCGCGGCGGGCGCGGTCGCGCGACAGCATGGCCTCGCCATGCGCATTCTCGACCCGGTCGACATAGACTTCGACCTCGTCGCCGACCGAAAGCTCGGCCTTTTTCCCCGGCGAAGCGAATTCGCGCAGCGGCACGCGGCCTTCGGATTTGAGGCCGACATCGATCACCGCGAGATCATTCTCGATTCCCGTGACGGTGCCCTTGACCACCTGGCCTTCGAAGCTCTCGGTGTCGCCGAGGCTCTCGTCGAGCATTTTTTCGAAATCGTCGCGGGTGGGAGTGGCGGAAGTTGCCATAGAATTGATTTCCTTACGTTTATTATTCCGGCCGTCCGGTTGGTTCCGGAGGTCTTGATCAAACAAAAATGTGCGCCGAGAACGCCGCGAACTCCGCGCCGCCCTGACACACCTGGCTATGGGATGCGGTTCTTACCGCTTGCCCTTTCGAGCCTCGACAAGCTCAATGGCCCGCCGGACGGCCGCCGATATAGTGAGATCGGACGTATCGAGCAAGTCCGCATCGTCGGCGCGGACCAGCGGCGATGCCGAGCGCTCGCTGTCGCGGCGGTCGCGTTCGACGATATCGGCGAGGATCGCGTCGTAATCGGCATCGGCATTCCGCGACAGTTCGTCGCGATGGCGACGCCTGGCGCGTTGTTCTGGGCTCGCCGTCACGAAGAGCTTGGCGTCGGCGCCGGGTGCGATGACGGTGCCGATATCGCGTCCGTCGATCACCGCGCCGCCGGGCCGGTCGGCAAAGGCGCGCTGGTGCTCGGCGAGCGCGGCGCGGACGGCGGCATGCACCGAGACGCGCGAGGCGAGCCGGCCGGCCTCTTCGCTGCGCAGCGCAGGGTCGTCGAGCAGCGCATCGTCGAAATTCACCGCCGCCAGCGCGTCGGCCGGATCGTCGGGATTGCCGCCGGCGCGCATCACTCTGATGCCGACCGCGCTATAGAGCAGGCCGGTATCGAGCCAGGGCAGCCCGAAATGCTTCGCGAGCGCCCGGGCGATCGTGCCCTTGCCCGAAGCGGCGGGTCCATCGACAGCGATGATCATGCCTCCGGCCCTAGCGCGGCAAGGTCGGCGGCGAAAGCCGGGTAGCTGGTGGCGACGGGGCGCATATCGTCGATCGTCACGCCGCCGCGGCTCGCCAGACCGGCGATGGCGAGGCTCATCGCGATGCGGTGATCGCCGGCTGCATCGAGCGGCACGGCTTCGGGGCCGCCGAGCGGATTACCGCCGCTGCCGGTGATCGCCAGTCTGTCGTCGAACCGCTCGACAGCGATGCCGAGCGCCTCCAGCGCAATCGCCATCGCTTCGAGCCGGTCCGATTCCTTGTAGCGCAGCTCGCCGAGAGCGCGTGCTTCCGTCCGACCCTCGGCGATCGAGGCGGCGACGAAGAGGATCGGATATTCGTCGATCATGCGTGGGGCGATTTCGGGCGGGACGTCGACGGCGTTCAATGACGAATGACGGGCGCGAATGTCGGCCACGGCTTCGCCGTCGAGGTCGCGCGTATTCTCATAGGTGATGTCGGCGCCCATCTCGAGGAGCACATCGAACAGCCCGGTTCGGGTCGGATTGATACAGACATTCTCGATCGTGACATCGGAACCCTGCACGATCAGCGCCGCGACCAGCGGGAAGGCGGCTGACGACGGGTCGCCGGGGATGGCGATGTCCTGCGCCGTCAAATCCGCTTCGCCGGTCAATTCGATGACGCGCTCGCCCTTCTCCTCGCCGACGACAATCTCGGCGCCGAAACACGCCAGCATCCGCTCGCTATGGTCGCGGCTCGGCTCGGGCTCGACGATCCGGGTTGTCCCCGGCGTGTTGAGCGCGGCGCAGAGGATCGCCGATTTGACCTGCGCCGAGGGCAGGGGAAGGCGATAGCCGATCGGCATCGCCGGCATCGCGCCGCGGACGGTCAGCGGCAGGCGCCCGCCCGGCGAGGCCGTGAAATCCGCGCCGATCCGGCCCAACGGTTCGATGATCCTGTCCATCGGGCGCCGGCGCAGCGAGGCGTCGCCGGTGAAGACCGCCTCGATCGTGTGGCTCGCCGCGAGACCGATCAGCAGCCGCGCGCCGGTTCCGCTGTTGCCCATGTCGATGACGCCGGCGGGTTGCAGCAAACCTCCGACACCGACGCCATGCACGCTCCAGTCGGCTCCGTGGCGCTTCAGGACCGCTCCCATCGCCGCGAGCGCGCGCGCCGTCGCGGCGATGTCGCCGCTTACATCGAGCCCGGATATCCGGCTCTCGCCGACCGCCATCGCCGCGCAGATCAGCGCCCGGTGCCCGATCGACTTATCGCCCGGCGCGCGCAGACTTCCACGCAGCGGCCCTGTGGGCCTGAAGGTCTGGGGATCGGCGGGTTCGGACATCGCATCGGATCGAGTTCGGGCAGGGGCCTTGGCTTTTGACAGTGGCCTTCCCATGTGGCAAGCGCGCGGCCCTGTTGCGGGCACCGCCCGACTTTCAGACGAATTTGCGACGAAAGGCATGGAACACCCATGGTGAAGCCAGAATGGGGCACGAAGCGGACTTGCCCGAAATGCGGAGAGCGCTTTTACGATCTCGGCAATGACGATCCGGTCACCTGCATCAACGAGGAATGCGGCGTGGAATGGGAGCCCGAGCCGGTTCTCAAATCCAAGCAGCCGCTGCCTTTCGACGAGGAAAAGAAGGACGAAAAGGAAAAGTCCGACGATTCCGATCTCGCCGATGACGAGGAGGAGGATCTCGATATCGACGAGGACGAGGAAGGCAACCCGGACGACGAGGTCGATATCGGCGGCGACGACGATATCCAGGTCGATACCGGCGACGCCGACAAGGAAGACGACAGCTAGTCTTGCGAATGCCGGGCGGCGCCGCTAAACGCGCCGCTCGCACCTGATGGGGCCGTAGCTCAGCTGGGAGAGCGCTACACTGGCAGTGTAGAGGTCAGGGGTTCGATCCCCCTCGGCTCCACCAATTTCCATAAATCGATTTCGCCTGGGTTCGAGATTTGTTCTTGGGGCTCCACCAAGTTTCCGCCCAATTCGGCTCGGCCTTGGTTCGAAGGGCGCGCGAGGGACTCCACCGGTTTTCGAAAGAGAGAGCGTGCGCAGGAGGATTGTCCGGAACACGTCCCGATTGAAAATCAGAACCTATATCCGCCTGACAGGGCTCTCCCGAGCAGGACGCAACGATCAGAATCCCCCTGACGAAATGCCGAGCAGCATCAGCGAGAGCAGCGTGACCAAGCCGATGATCATCCAGTAGCTTCGATATTCGTCCTTGTGGGCGGCCAGCGCTTCGGCCTCTTTGGCCAGCCGCGCTTGCTTGGGCGAGATCGAAGGGCGCTTGTACGCGTCCTTCAGTCGTTGGGATGGGCTGGGCGGTTTGTTCCGTTTCTTGTCCGATTTCATCGTCCCGGCGGTCCAGCCTTCGAGCGAGTGATCGTTGAGAATTTCGCGGTCCGGCGCATCGAGCTTGCCGCTTTCGTTCCAGCGATCGAGAACGCCTTCGACATCGGCATTGGCGGCGAAGACCGCCTTCGTCGAACGCCCGCGTGCGGTTCGATAGGAGATCTTCACCCGCTCTTCGCCATCGACCTTCCGGAACGACAGCAAGAGCGCGCCATCCGGCCGTCTTTTCGGTTTGGCGCTGCTGGCTTCGGCCAATGCCTCTTCCCTCTCGCTGCTCGACCCGCGGGCAATCTAGAGATGATCCGTCACGGTGCAAGAAGCGGCCCGGTTTTTGCGCTGCGGCGCAGCATTGGGTCAATCCTTGCGCACGGCGAAGATTGCGATCGCCGCGACCGCAGCCTAGCGATAAAGAGGGAGGAGCGACGATGACGCACGAACCGCGCAAACAGGCCCGGGATTTCCACCCCCGGATACTCGAAAGCTTCGACGGCTATGTCCACGGACGGATCACCAAGCGCCAGTTCATCGCCACGGCCGGCCGCTATGCCGCCGCCGGGGTGACCGGCGCGATGATCCTCGCCCAGCTCGCGCCCGATTATGCGCTTGCCCAACAGATCGCGCCCGACGATCCGGCGATCGAAACGATGCGCGCCGAATATGCCAGTCCCGACGGCCATGGACGTGTCGCGGGGCTGATGGCGAAACCGGCGGGTGCGGCGGCGCCGCTGCCGGCCGTGCTCGTCATCCACGAAAATCGCGGTCTCAATCCGTATATCGAGGATGTCGCGCGGCGGCTGGCCAAGGCCGGCTATCTGGCGCTGGCGCCCGACGGGCTGACTTCGCTGGGCGGCTATCCGGGCATTGACGATGACGGCCGCGCGATGCAGGCGAGCCTCGACGGGGCCCGGCTGCTCGCGGATTTCTTCGCCGGCTTCGAATGGCTGCGCGATCATGCGGGCTCGACCGGCAAGGTCGGCTGCGTCGGCTTCTGCTATGGTGGCGGCGTCTGCAACGCGCTTGCCGTCGCCTATCCCGATCTCGCCGCCTCGGTCCCCTATTACGGCCGCCAGCCCGACGCCGCCGATGTTTCGGCCATCGAGGCGCCGCTGCTGATCCATCATGCCGGGCTGGACGAGCGCATCAATGCCGGCTGGCCGGACTATGAAGCGGCGCTTATCGAACACCAGAAGCAGTATAGCGTGCACTTCTATCCCGACGTGAGTCACGGCTTCCACAACGACACGACGCCGCGTTACGACGAGACGGCCGCCGAACTCTCCTGGGCGCGGACGCTGGCCTTTTTCGGGCGCAACCTTGGCTAGGCAACTCGGGCCGCGGGCGAGAGCCTCCAATCCACGACATTTCACCTTTTGCCCGAGCGATCGAATCGGGGTGGCTCTAATCAGTCGCCCGTAAACTCCGCTGGGTCTATAGGCTGGCCCGAGAAATTGCCGCCAACCTGAGGCCGAAGTTCGTAGGTGAGCCTCATGGGTGAGCCTGGTTCGAAATGATTGGCCTCGGGATCGACGGAAGCCGCCTGAATCTCTGTGAACGACTGGCAGTCTTCGGCCAGCTCATCCCCAAAGGCATACTGGATGCGGTAGGTACCATCCGGAATTCCACCGACATCGGCTCGTTCCGCTTGGAGAACCAAAAAGGACAATACCAGATTGTTCGAATCCCAGTCACGGACATTGACGATCGCATTCCCGTTCGATCCGTTGGCGATAGCAATGTTATGTGGGCCACCAGTTGATTGTCTGGAATCCGTAAGAATTGCGCCGTTTGGCGGCGAATCTTCACAGGTCGCGACGGGCTCGGCCGGCTCGTCGAGCTCTACCATCTCCTCCGCTGCAACGCCATAGGTTTCGGTATCAAACGCTTCGTCTTCATTTTCCGCGCATGCAGGTAATAGGAACGCGAGTGCTATTGGGACAGCCCAATCTAACTTTCGTGATCCGATACCTCTCATTCTCGTCGTTTGAAGAGTGCTGAGTTGACTTACCATTTTTCCCTCCCCCTCGATGGAGAAAGGTCAATACATGATTTCGGATAGTCTTGGCGAATCAAATTAGCCGTTTAATCACGGAAGACGCAAGGTCCGGTGTGAAATGAGTTGGTCGCGCCGCGCGTTGTCTAGAGCGTACGTTCCCCTAGAAAGCCCTCCAACCTCCCGCGAATGATCGTCTCCGCCTCCTCCATGATCCCGTCGATCAGTTCCTTGCAGCTTGGCACATCGTGGATCAGGCCGGCGACCATGCCGCAGCTCCAGGCGCCGCGGTCCATCTCGCCTTCGAGCATGATCTCGGGATAGACCCCTGCGACCTGCTCGAGAATGTCGGTGATCTGGAGATCGTCGCCCTTTTCCTTCTCGATCCTGAGAATTTCCTCGACGGCGTCGTTCGCGAGCACGCGCTCGGTATTCCTGAGCGGCCGCATGACAAGCCGCGTATCGAGCTCGCTTGCCGCGACGATCGCCTGCTTGACGTTGTCGTGGACGGGGGCCTCCTTGGTGGCGATGAAGCGGGTGCCCATGTTGATGCCGTCGGCGCCCATCGCGAGGCTCGCGACGAGGCTGCGCGCATCGGCTTGCCCGCCCGAGGCCACGAACGGAATGTCGAGCTCGTCGGCGGCGCGCGGCAGCAGGATCATGTTGGGGATGTCGTCCTCGCCCGGATGACCGCCGCATTCGAAACCGTCGACCGAGACCGCGTCGCAGCCGATCTTCTGCGCCTTGAGCGAATGCCGGACGCTCGTGCATTTATGGATGATCTTGACGCCGGCCTCTTTCAGCTTGGGCAGATGCTCTTCGGGATTGCGCCCGGCGGTCTCGACGATCTTCACGCCGTTCGAAATGATCGCGTCGATATATTCGGGGTAGGGCGGCTGGGTGAAGGCCGGGAGGAAGGTCAGGTTCACCCCGATCGGCTTGTCGGTCAGCTCGCGCGCTTTCCTGATCTCCTTGTCGAGATCTTGCGGAGTCTTCTGCGTCAGCCCGGTGATGATCCCGAGTCCGCCGGCCTCCGAGACGGCGGCTGCCAGTTCGGCGAAGCCGACATAATGCATGCCGCCCTGGATGATCGGATGCTCGATGCCGAACAATTCGGTGATGCGGGTCTTCATGCGGCGGCCTCCCTTGAACTGTTTCAGCCGCGCTTGTCGTCCGGGTTGACGCGCGCGTCAACCTCGCGACGGCCGGCGCAGCCGGTGCGGATCTGCGCCTTTCGCTCTTTCGCGGGGCCTTGTGCCTGGTGAAGGGAAGGTCCGTTCGCCGGAGGACCGCCGGCTAGAATTCGATGCCTATGTTGGCGACGGCCCGGTCCTCGCGGACCGTCTGGCCGCGCAAAAAGAAGACATTGGAGGGATCCAGCTCGCGCGGCTGACTCGACAGGCCGAAGCTCCCGGTCAGCCTTGGACCCGCTTCGTCGCCGAGCTGGAGATCGATCTCCGCCAAGTCGCTCTCGTCCGGATCGAGCCCGGCGGACAATCCGGTTCCGGCCAGCAATCGCGCTTGTGTGTGGGCGTCGATCGGCCGATCCGAGAGGAACACGAGACGGGGTTGCGGCGCCAACGGGAGGTCTCCATCCCCGTTGCTGCGCTGGTTCGCGCCGTTGGATTGCCTCGCCAGATCGAAACCGGTCAAATTCGTCAGGCGGTCCGCCGGATCGGTCTGCGTGGCGCCCGGCGAGTCGGCGTCGGGGGCCAAGGTCGGCGTCTGGGCGGGAAGGGTGGTGGTCTGCCAAATCCCGATTGCAGCCACGACCGCAAGCCGCCGAAGCCGGGTTTGAAACACCGATGAAGTCGCGCCTGCCATTGCCGGCCATTCCTGTGCGAAAGCCCAACTATATAGGTTGAAAGCAATTTTCGCCAGAGGGCAGGGTTGCGTCGACACCCCCGTAATTGCCGGTCGCTACCGAGGGTATCGTTGTCCCGGCTCGGGGAATTGGGATGTTCGCCCCTATTTCCCCTTCCATTCGGGCTTGCGCTTTTCGGCGAAGGCGGCGGCGCCTTCGCGGGCGTCTTCGGAGACGAAGACCGGGGCGGTCAACTCATTCTGCTTCTTCCACATCTCCTCCTCGCTCCATTCGGCCGATTCGACGATCACCTGCTTGCTGACCCGCACAGCGAGCGGGCCGTTCTCGTTGATCCTGGCGGCGAGTTCCTTCGCGCCCTCGATCGACGGGCCGAAGGTGATGTGGTTGATCAACCCGATTTCGTGGGCGCGCTCGGCGGTGATGAATTCGCCGGTCAGCGCCAGCTCCATGGCGAGCCGCGGGTTGATCTGGCGCGGCAGCTTGAGCAGTCCGCCGGCACCGGCGGCCAGCCCGCGCTTGACCTCGGGGATGCCGAATTTGGCTTCGCGGTTGGCGACGATCAGGTCGCAGCTGATGGCGAGTTCCATGCCGCCGGCCAGCGCATAGCCATCGACCGCGGCGATCAGCGGTTTTTGCGGCAGCTGCTGGGTCAATCCGCCGAAGCCGCGCCCGGCGACGATCGGCGTTTCGCCCCTGAGGAAGGCCTTGAGGTCCATCCCCGAGCAAAATGTGCCGCCGGCCCCGGTCAGGATGCCCACGCGCAATTCGTCATCGCTATCGAGCGCGTCGAGCGCCGCGGCGATGCCCTCGGCGACCTGTTTGTTGACGGCATTCTTCGCCTCGGGGCGGTTGATGATGATCGTCAGCACCCCGTCCTCGCGATCGGTCAGCACGGCGTCGGTCATGGCGGTTCTCCTTGTTCGTGGCCTCGCATCCTTGCAAAGCATCGAACGGAAATGGGAGCGAGAGCTTGCGCTCCGCGAAACTCTCGGAGAGGAAGGCGGCCATGACAGACGCTCCCCGCCCGCGCCGCACCTGCCTCTATATCCCCGGCGACAAGCCGCGGGCGATCGCCAAGGCGCGCGCTCTCGATGCCGATGTCGTGATGCTCGATCTCGAGGATGCCGTCGCGCCCGAGGCCAAACCCGAAGCGCGCGCGGCGGTCGCGGCGGCGGTCGGCGAGGGCGGCTTCGGCCGCGCGGAGCTCGTCGTGCGGGTCAATGCGGCCGACAGTGAATGGGGCGAGGGCGATCTGAAGATGGTGCATACGGCGCGGCCCGACGCGGTGCTCGTGCCCAAGCCCGAGCGCGCCGCCGATCTCTCCATCTGGCGCGATCCCGGCATGCCGGTCTGGGCGATGGTCGAAACGCCGCGGGCCGTGCTCGGCATCGGCGAATTGGCGGCGGCCGAGGGGCTCGCGGCGCTGGTCGTCGGCACCAACGATCTCGCCAAGGAAATACGGGCCGAGATGAGCCCCGGGCGCGAGGCGTTCCTCGCCGCGCTGTCGATGACGGTGATGGCGGCGCGCGCCAATGGGCTGGCGGCGATCGACGGGGTGTTCAACGATCTCGAGGATGCCGACGGCTTCGCCGCCGAATGCCGGCAGGGCAGGGCGCTCGGCTTTGACGGCAAGACGGTGATCCATCCGAGCCAGATTAATCCCTGCAACCGCGTCTTCGCGCCCGACGACGCGGCGATCGCCCGCGCCCGCGCGATCGTCGCCGCCTTCGAGGATCCGGCCAATGCGGGCAAGGGCGTGCTGCGCGTCGAGGGCGGGATGGCAGAGCGGCTGCATCTCGCCGAGGCACGCCGTCTGCTCGCGCTGGCCGACAGCATCGCCCGCTAACCGCCTCGCCGTTAGCCATAAATCATGTGCTGTCCCGCCACGGGACAGGCGGCGGCGCGCGCCGCGTTAACCCTCTTGGGGGGTCAACAACAGTGTAAACAAATTGTTAACTCGCGGGTATGGCGACCGCACCGACCGATTCGCTCTATCCGCCGCTGACCGCCGCGCTGATCCGGCGCGCGGCGCGCCGCGAGCCTTTCGCTGCGGTGCGGTCGCCTCTTGCCGAGCCGAGCGAGCTCGCCGCCGATGCGCGTTTCTTCACCATGTCGCTGGCCGGAAGCTTCGTCTTCTTCATTACCTGGCTCGGCTGAGCATTACTCTGCCGGTGCGCTCGCAAGCGGCAGGTCGCAGGCCTTGTGGAGCAGCCATGCGAGCCAGGCCGCGACCAGGCACATGGCGGCGACGAGGAACAGCTGCTCGGTGGTCGACACGCCGACCAGGCTGAGACCGAAGGCGGCGAGCGCGCCGAGCACCATGCAGCCCGAATTGACGACATTGTTCGCCGCCACCGTCCGGGCGGTCTGGCTGAGCTCGACCGTCGTCGTCAGGAAGGCATAGAGCGGCACGACGAACATGCCGCCGGCCATCGCGATGCCGAGCAGGGTCAGCAACACCGCCCAGGCGTTGCTGAGCGCCATGAATTCGCCGAGATCGTAGAGCGCTTCGCCGGGCAGACCGACCCAGCTCTTGGCGATGAAATAGAGCACCAGCACGAAGCCGCCCATCGCCAGTACGCTGACCGGGGCGAAGCGTGCCGACACCCGGCCGCGCAGCAATCGGTTGATCAGGATCGATCCGATCGCGATGCCGATTGAGAAGACGCCGAGAAACAGGCTGGCGACGGTCGGGTCGGCGGTCAGCACATTCTTCACCAGCGGCGGGAACTGGATCACCAGCACCGATCCGATCGTCCAGAAGAAGCTGATCGAGACGATGGCGAGGAACAGCCGGCGGATATGCAGCGTACCGTTCACCAGCCGCCAGGAAGAGCGCAGGATATTGTAATCGATCGGCTCGGGCTCCTTCTGCGCCGGCGCCGGGGGCACATAATGCGCGCAAAGCCGCCCGAGCAGCGCCACGCCGAGCACGAAGGCGGCCGCCCAGCCGGCGCCGAACAGATCGACGATCACCCCGCCGAGGATCGTGCCGCAGAGGATCGCGATATAGGTGCCGGCCTCGACCAGCCCGGTGCCGCCGAGCACCTCGTTGCGTTCCAGATGCTGCGGCAGGATCGCATATTTGATCGGCCCGAAGAAGGTCGATTGTACGCCGAGCGCGAACAGCGCCAGCAGCATCAGCGGGATCGATTGCAGGATCAACCCCGCCGCGCCGGCAAGCGCGATGAAGATTTCCGCCGTCTTGACGATGCGGATGATCTTCGCCTTGTCGTGGTTGTCGGCGAGCTGCCCGGCCATCGCCGAGAACAGGAAGAAGGGCAGGATGAAGAGCCCGGTCGCCAGCGCGCTGAACTGGAATTCCCTCGCCGGGTCGCTGTAGATCTCGTAGATCACCAGCACGACCATCGCGAATTTGAACAGATTGTCGTTGAAGGCGCCGAGCAATTGCGTGCCGAAGAGCGGGCCGAAGCGACGATGACCGAGAAGCGCGAGCGAGACTTGCATTCGGACCCTTGGCGAAGATGAGGCCGCGTGCCCCGGAAATGCGGCCATCGCCATAGACGAGGCGAGCAGGCCCGCCAAGGCCGGAACTGTGGACGGCCGGGTGGCGTTCCGCGCTTTTGCGGCGAGCGAAAAGAGTCTAGAGAATTTCGATGAAGCTAAACAATTTGCCGTCCGGGCTCACGGTTCCTTCCGATCGCTGCCTGGTCTAGGGAGGCGGCGATGTTCACGCTTCCCAACCTCTTGACGATGTCGCGCATTTTCGCGGTGCCGGTCCTCGTGGCGTTGCTCTGGAATGCGGGGTGGCTCGGCTATCTCGCCGCCTTCGTGCTCTACTGTCTGGTCGGCATCACCGACTATCTCGACGGCTATCTGGCGCGCTCGCGGGGCATGGTTTCGAAACTCGGCATCTTTCTCGATCCGATCGCCGACAAGATCATGATCGCCTCGGTGATCGTCATGCTGATCTTCACCCGCGATATCGAAGGCTGGCACGTCATCGCCGCGCTGATCATTCTGCTGCGCGAGATCACCGTATCGGGTCTGCGCGAATTCCTCGCCGGGCTGCAGGTGTCGGTGCCGGTGACCAAGCTCGCCAAATGGAAGACCGCCTTCCAGATGATCTCGCTTGGCGCGCTGATCCTGGCCGGGTCGGTAAGCCATGCCGGCTGGGAGCAATTCGCCTGGGTCGAATGGGTCGGGCTGGTTTCGCTCTGGCTCGCCGCCGGGCTGACCCTGGTGACCGGCTGGGACTATCTGCGCGCCGGTCTCAAGCATATGGATTAGGAAACCGCCATGCCGATCCGCATCCTGATTGTCCTTTTGACGTTCGTTCTTGCCGGCTCGCTGAGCGCCCAGCCGCAGGCCGATAGCCGCGCGGAGCAGGCGAGCGCCGAGTTCTTCCTCTATGTCATCATCTATCGCGCCGGGCCTGCCTGGCGCCACGGGCTGCCGATCTCCGAACAGGGCTTGCAACCGCACGGTGCGTATATCGCCCGGAATTTCGAGCAGGGCCGCGTCCGTGCCGCCGGCCCGCTCGGCGCCGATGGCGGCCTCATCCTGCTGCGCGCCGGTGACGAAGCGGAGGCGCGGGGGTTCGTCGAAGGTGATCCGGCGATTGCCGCCGGGTTGTTCGTCGCCGAGATCGATCGGTGGTATCCGCGTTTCCGGCACGAAGCGCCGTTCGATCCCTGAGCCATGGCCGCGATCGAGCTCCTCTATTTCGCATGGTTGCGCGAGAAGATCGGCAAGGACGGCGAGACTGTCGATCCGCCCAAAGATGTGGAGACGATCGGCGAACTGGCGGCCTGGCTGGCGCAGAGAGGCGGCGGCTATGCCGAGGCGCTGTCCGATCTCCCGGCCTTGCGCGCGGCGATCGACCAACGCTTCGCGCCGCTCGATGCGCCGATAGCCGGGGCGCGCGAGATCGCGCTGTTCCCACCGGTGACCGGCGGATGACACCCAGGATCGCCGTCCAGACCGGCGATTTCGATCCCGGCCGCGAGATCGCCAAACTCGAGGCCGCCGCCTCCGGCGCGATCGCGAGCTTCTGCGGCACTGTCCGCGGCGGACACGGATTGGTCGCCCTCCAGATCGAGCGGTTCCCCGGCATGACCGAGGCGGCGCTGAACGCGATCGCGGCCGAAGCGGTCGACCGCTGGCCGCTGCAT
>JAIVHR010000239.1 GCA_020200935.1 Sphingomonadales bacterium | reverse complement strand
GCATCATACCGATACCGACGCGGCGAAGCTGTTCGAAAAGTTGCGCGAACTCGGCGTGCTGCATGAGGAGAGCATCCTGCTGACCAATCGGCAGGCGAGTCTGCCCGAATTTCGCCGCGCCTTTCGCGCAGTCGCCGCGCAGGCCGGGCCGGACGACATTTTCCTGTTCTTCTTTTCCGGTCACGGCGTCCAGGAGGACGATCCAGGCGATCTCGCCGAACTCGACCGACGCGACGAACTGCTCGTCTTCGCCGACGGCGAGGAATTGCGCGACGACGATCTCGCGACGATGTTCCAAGGGGTTCGCGCCGGCACCAGCCTGCTTGTATTGGACGCCTGTTTTTCGGGCGGCTTCGAACGCGATGTCATCACCCGGCCGGGGATGATGGGGCTGTTCAGTTCGGAAGAGGATCTGACCAGCCTCGTTGCCTCCCAATTCAGCGCCGGCGGCTATCTCGCCCGCTTCTTTTCCGACGGCATCGGCGGCCGCGCCGACGACAATGACGACGGCAACGTCACCGCGGGCGAACTCGTCACCTATCTGCGGTACCGCTTCCGCGAACAGTGCGACGGCCGAAACTGCATCCATGCCGAGACCGACGACGCCCAGCGCAACCACCAGGAACTCGTCGTCCAGCGCGGCAGCGTCCAGGTCGACGATATACTGGTCGTGCTTCCCGATCAGTTCGGGCTGGTGCGGCCGACGCGGTAGCGGGCATTCTTCTCTCGCGAGGGAGACATTCAGGGCAACAGAAACTCACCCTCGATCACCGTGACGCAGCGCCCGCCGAGCACGGCGCGCTCGCCGTCGAGCCGGCAGGCGACATGGCCGCCGCGGCGGCTCGCCTGAAAGGCGGTGAAGCTGTCGCGGCCCAGCCGCTCGGCCCAGAAGGGCGTCAGCGCCGCATGCGCCGAACCGGTCACCGGATCCTCGTCGATCCCCCAGGCCGGGACGAAGACGCGGCTGACGATATCGGTGGCGCCGTCGGGATCGAGCGCGGTGACGATCGCCATCAGATGGATGTCGCCGAGCGCGCGAAAGTCCGGATCGGCCTTGCGCACGGCCTCGGCGCTGTCGACGAGTACGATCGCCGTATCCTCGGCCGCGCCGGTGTCGGAGAGGAAAACTTCGGCGCCCGGCAGGCCGAGCGCATCGGTCAGGTCGGGCCGCTCGGCAGGCGCCATCTTCGTCGCCGGGAGATCGAGTTCATAGCCGCCCTCGCCGCTGCGCCGGACCTCGAGGATACCCGCCTTGCGGGTGCGGAAGGAAACCGCGGAGCGCGCCTCCTCCTCGCTCAGGATCGCATGGCCGGTGGCGAGCGTCGCATGGCCGCACAGAGCCACTTCGGCGGTCGGTGTGAACCAGCGCAGCTCGAAATCAGCCGCGCCGCTCGCATCGGGCAAATAGAAGGCGGTCTCGCTGAGATTATTCTCCGCGGCGATGGCCAGCAGGGTGGCGTCGTCGAGCCACTCGTCGAGCGGCATCACGGCGGCCGGATTGCCGGCGAAGGGCGCATCGGCGAAGGCGTCGATCTGGACGAGGCGGTGGCGGGTCATCTTTGCGGCTCCCGGGCGAGATCGACCGGAAGCACGCCGCCATGCGGCTCGACATGACCCTCCGGATCGGGGTGTATGAGGATGTCGGTATCGGGGAATTCGGCGAGCAGCAGCCTTTCGATCTCGTCCATCACCCGGTGCGCCTCCTCGACCGTCATTTTGGGATCGACCCAGATATGGAATTGCGCGAAATCATCGACGCCGCTGGTCCAGGTCCGCAGATCGTGGATGCCACGCGAAGCCGGGTGGCTGTTGGCGATCTCGATCAAGCGGTCGCGCCGTTCGTCGGCCCATTCGCGATCCATCAATTGGGCGACCGCGCGCCGCGCGGTGCGAAAGGCGCCCCAGGCGAGATAGAGCGCGATGGCGATGCCGAAGATCGGGTCGGCGCTCGCAAAGCCCAGGTATTGGTCGATGACGAGCGCGGCGATCACCGATGCATTGAGCAGCAGGTCCGACTGGTAATGGACATTATCGGCGCTGATCGCGAGCGAATTGGTGCGGCGGATGACGCTGCGCTGATAGACGATCAGCACGAGTGTCGCGATGATCGCGATCACCGATACGCCGATGCCATATTCGGCGTTGGCGGTCTCGGCGCCAGCGATCCAGCGCTCGACGGCGCGATAGCCGATCGCCAGCGCCGACAGGCTGATCAAAGTAACCTGGAACATCGCCGCCAGCGCCTCGGCCTTGCCGTGGCCGAAGCGATGTTCGGCATCGGCCGGCGTCGCGGCGATGCGGACGGCGATGAAGGTGACCAAAGAGGCGAGCAGATCGAGCCCGGTATCGGCGAGCGATCCGAGCATCGCCACCGATCCCGTCATCCAGGTCGCATAGGCCTTGAGGCCGAGCAGGAAGACGGCCGTGGCGACGCTGGCGAGCGCGGCGCGGGTGTTGAGCGAGCCGATCACGGATAGAGCAGCCCTTCGTCCCATCCCTCGGCGGTGCGGGTGAAGAGCCGGCGGTGATGGAGCCGGTGCGGCCGATCCTCCCAGAGTTCGATCGAGCGGGGGGCGAGCCGGAAACCCGACCAATGGGGCGGGCGCGGCACGTCGCCGTCGGCGAACCGCTGCTTCATCTCCTCATAGCGCGCCTCGAAGGTCTCGCGGCGGTCGAGCGGGCGCGACTGATCGGAAGCCCAGGCGCCGAGCCGCGAATCGCGGCCGCGGCTCGCGAAATAGGCGTCGGCCTCCTCCTCGGTGACGCGCTCGACCGGGCCTTCGGCGCGGATCTGACGGCGCAGCGACTTCCAGTGAAACAGCAATGCGGCCCGCGGATTGGCGATCAGCTCGTCGGCCTTGCGGCTCTCGATGTTGGTGTACCAGACGAAGCCGCGCGCATCGTGGGTCTTGAGCAGCACCATCCGCGCCGAGGGCCGGCCGTCGGGCGTCGCGGTCGCCAAGGTCATCGCATTGGCGTCATTGATCTCGCTCTCGCGCGCCTCGGCCAGCCAGGCGGCGATGATGGCATGCGGGTCCTCGCTCATGCGGTTGCTCTAGGGCAGCTTGCCGCCGCCCCGCAATGGCGATGCGCGCGATCGACGCGCGACATCTTCCAACCAGTTGAAACCGATCGCGCTTCCACCCATTTTTCCTGTGATATTTCCGCCACAGTTGGCTAACGGCGCATGATATACGACACGGAGACCATGGCAGCAGATCCCTATGCGACACTCGGTGTAGCCCGCGGCGCGAGCGAGGCCGAGATCAAGCAGGCCTATCGCAAGCTCGCCAAGCAGCTGCATCCCGATCGCAACAAGGACAATCCCAAGGCGACCGAGAAATTCTCGGCGGCGACCTCGGCCTATGACCTGTTGTCGGACAAGGACAAGCGCGCCCAGTTCGACCGCGGCGAGATCGATGCCAATGGCAACCCGACGCATCCCTTCCGCCGCAAAAGGGCCGCAACGTGATCTACAGCCTCAAGGTGCCCTTCGAGGACGCGGCCCGGCTCGACAGACAGCGGATCACCTTGTCGGGCGGCAAGACGCTCGATCTCAAGCTGCCGGTCGGCGTCGAGGACGGCACCCAGATGCGGCTCTCCGGACAGGGCGAGAAGGGCCCGGGCGGCAACGGCGACGCGCTGGTGACGATCTCGATCGACCGCCACCGCTTCTTTCAACGCGACGGCGACGATATCCGGCTCGACCTGCCGATCGGTCTCGACGAGGCGGTGCTCGGGGCGAAGATCAAGGTGCCGACCGTCGACGGGCCGGTGATGCTGACGGTGCCGAAGAACGCGGCGTCGGGCAAGACGCTGCGCCTCAAGGGCAAGGGCTTCCACAAGAAGGGCGGGGGCCGCGGCGACCAGCTGGTCAGGCTCGAGATCGACCTGCCCGGGGATGACGATGCGCTGGCCGAATTCGTCAAGGGCTGGAAGCCGGGCAAGCCGCAGAATCCGCGATCCGATCTGGGTGTGTAGTCCTTGACGCAGGAGGCACCCCAGTCTCCCGAAGCCCGCCGCCGACTGGCAACGGCGCGGGCCAGGCTCGGGCGTCATCTCGATCGCATCCGCAGCCGCAGCTATGGCCTGGTGGTGGTCAAGCGCGTCGTTTCGGGCGTCTATGCCG
Organism: Sphingomonadales bacterium; assembly: GCA_020200935.1. GTDB lineage: Bacteria > Pseudomonadota > Alphaproteobacteria > Sphingomonadales > Sphingomonadaceae > Parasphingopyxis. The sequence continues at coordinate 4,874 of JAIVHR010000239.1, read as the reverse complement.
AGGGCTTCACCCATGCCGGCAATCTCGCCTTCATGGCGTTGCTTACATTGTTCCCCTTTTTCATCGTGCTCGCCGCTTTGGCGCAGGTCGTCGGACAGACCGAGAGCGGGCTTTCGGCGGTGTCGCTGTTCCTGCAGATCCTGCGCCAGGCCTATGGCACGCCCTATGGCCGGCCTTTTTACGAATATCGCCTCTATTCGATCGGGCTGATCATTCTCGCGGTGGCCGTGGCGTTGCTGGGTTTCACGCTGCAATTCGTGCTGACCGGCATCGAGCAGGCGATCCGCAACCTGTTTCCGGTGCTCGAAAGCTATCGCTTCCTCATCAGCATCTCGCGCATCGTGCCGGGCTTTGTCATTTTCGGGTCTCTCTATCTGGTCTTCTGGTCGCTGACGCCGCGAAGCTACCGGTCGCGGGTCTACCCCAAATGGCCCGGCGCGCTGCTGGTCACCGTCTGGTGGATCGGCACCACCGCGCTGATGCCGCTCGTGCTCTCGATGCTGATCAGCTACGACCTCACCTATGGCAGCCTCGCGGGGGTCATGCTGGCGCTGATCTTCTTTTATATCATCGGTTTCGGCGTCGTATTCGGCGCGCAGCTCAACGCGGCACTGGCCGAAGTGCCCGAAACCGAGATAAGGGAGAAGGCGGCCGACGCTAAAAAGGCCGCCGAAGAGAAACAGATCGAGGAGCCGTAATGGGCGATCGAATGACGGGAAAGCGCGGGCTGATCATGGGGCTCGCCAATGACAGATCGTTGGCCTGGGGGATCGCCAAGGCGCTCGCCGAAGAGGGCGCCGAGCTCGCCTTCAGCTATCAGGGCGAGGCGCTCGAACGCCGCGTCCGGCCGCTCGCCGAGAGCGTCGGCTCCGATTTCCTCTTCGAATGCGACGTATCCGAGATGGATTCGCTCGATCGCGGCTTCGCGACGCTCAAGGAGCGATGGCCGACGATCGACTTCCTCGTCCATGCGATCGGCTTTTCGGACAAGAACGAGCTGCGCGGGAAATTCGTCGATACCAGCCTTCAGAATTTCCTGATGACAATGAATGTCTCGGTCTACAGCTTCGTCGCGGTGACCAAGCGGGCGAGCGAGATGATGCCGAACGGTGGATCAATCCTTACGCTGACCTACTACGGGGCAGAAAAGGTCGTCCCGCATTACAATGTCATGGGGCCCGCAAAGGCTGCGCTGGAAACCAGCGTCCAGTATCTGGCCATGGATCTCGGACCCGAGAACATCCGCGTCAACGCGATCTCGGCCGGCCCGATCAAGACTCTGGCCGCCTCCGGCATCGGCGATTTCCGTTATATCCTCAAATGGAACGAGCTCAATTCGCCGCTTCGCCGCAACGTCACGATCGAAGATGTCGGCGGCGCGGCGCTCTATCTGCTGAGCGATCTCGCCAGCGGCGTCACCGGCGAGATCCACCATGTCGACGGCGGCTACAACGTCATCGGCATGAAGGCCGAGGACGCCCCCGACATCGCGCTCGAAAAATGATCGGCATCCGTCCCGAACGGGACGAGGCGGAGACGGTCCACGCCATCCACGCCGCCGCCTTCGAGACCGACCAGGAGGCAAGGCTCGTTGATCGGTTGCGCGCCGCCGGCGACATCGCCTGCTCGCTGATCGCGCTGGATGGCGAGCGGGCGATCGGCAATGTCATCCTGTCGCCGATGGGCGCCGAGATCGACGGCCGGCGCATCCGGGCGGTGGCGCTAGGGCCGATCGGCGTGTTGCCGGATCGGCAGGACGAGGGCGTCGGTGAGGCGCTGGTCCAGGCGGCGATCGCATGGGCCCGCGGCGAAGGATTCGCCGCGATGTTCCTGCTCGGCGCGCCCGAATATTACGGCCGCTTCGGCTTTTCGGCCGAGGCGGCGCGGCGCTTCGCCTCGCCCTATGCCGGGGAACACTGGCAAGCGCTCGCGCTCGACGAAACCTTCTCGCCATCCGGATCCGGCCGCGCCGACTACGCCCCGGCCTTCGCGGCCTTCGAGGGCGCATGAGCGTCAACAGCTTCGGCCATCTGTTCCGCTTTACGAGCTGGGGCGAGAGCCACGGCCCGGCGATCGGCGCGGTGATCGACGGCTGCCCGCCGGGGATCGAGCTTGCCGAAGCCGATATCCAGCCGTGGCTCGACCGCCGGCGCCCCGGCGCCTCGGGTCATACCAGCGCCCGCGGCGAAGCCGACCAGGTGCGCATATTGTCGGGAGTGTTCGAAGGGCGGACGACCGGCGCGCCGATCGCGCTCCAGATCGCCAACGAGGATGCCCGGCCGCGGGATTACGACGCGCTCGCCGATGTCTATCGCCCCGGCCATGCCGATTTCACCTACCAGGCCAAATACGGGTTGCGCGACCATCGCGGCGGCGGCCGCGCCTCGGCGCGCGAGACGGCGATGCGGGTCGCGGCCGGCGCCGTCGCGCGCAAGCTGCTCGGCGCGGACATCCGCATCACGCGCCCGTCTATGCCAAGCTCGAGGCGGCGATCGCCGGGGCGATGATGTCGATAAACGCCGCCAAGGGCGTCGAGATCGGCAACGGCTTCGCCGCCGCCCGCCTTTCCGGCGAGCAGAATGCCGACGAGATGGAGCCCGGAGACGGCGGCCCGGCCTTCGCTTCGAACCATGCCGGAGGGGTACTCGGCGGCATTTCGACCGGTCAGCCGGTCGTCTGTCGGGTCGGTTTCAAGCCGACAAGCTCGGTCCAAAAGCCGCTCAGCAGCGTCACGCGATCCGGCGAGGCGACCGAAATTTCGACGCCGGGCCGGCACGATCCGTGCGTCGCGATCCGCGCGGTTCCGGTGGTCGAAGCGATGATGGCGCTTGTGCTGGCCGATCAGTTCCTGCTTCACCGCGCGCAATGCGGCTGATATTCGGATCGTTTTGGGGGTAGAGCCTTGGGCGCCATTGCGTATTTCATAGACGAGTACCAGGCCATTATCGGCCTCGTCATCCTCGGCGTCATGCTGGTCGCTTTCATCGTCGAACGCTTCCCGGCCGCCGTCATTGCTCTATTCGGCGCCTGCACCTTCCTGTTTCTGGGGATCCTCGATTCGGACAGCCTGCTGAGGGTTTTCTCCAATCCGGCGCCGATCACGATCGGCGCGATGTTCGTGCTGTCGGGCGCGCTGTTGAGAACCGGCACGATCGACGCGATCGCCAGCCGCATCGTCGCCCGTGCCGCCAAGCATCCCAAGCTCGCCACTTTCGAGCTGTTTCTCGGCGCGTTCATCGCCAGCGCCTTCATGAACAACACGCCGGTCGTGCTGGTGCTGATCCCGATCATGGCGCGGCTGGCCGAGGCGACCGGGGTGTCGGTCCGCCGGCTGCTGATCCCGCTCTCCTACATCTGCATCATGGGCGGCATGATGACCCTGATCGGCACATCGACCAACCTGATCGTCGACGCGGTCGCGCGCGAGGAGGGGCTCGAAGCCTTCGGCATATTCGAGATCACCCCCTATGGCCTGATCGCGGCGCTCGCGGGGGCGATAACCCTCGCCGTGTTCGGGCCGATGCTGCTGCCCGAAGGCCGGCTCGTCGATATTCCGTTCCTGAGCCGGCTGCGGGTGCGCATCCTCGGCATCACCCGGCATCGGACCTTGCCCGGGCCCGATCTCCCCAGTGCCCGCATGCGCGCCGCCGACCGGCTGCTGGTGACCGGATCGGCCGATGCCATCCGGCGAATGTACGAAAATCCGAACCTGCTAGGCGTCGGCCAGACGCGGACCCGCGAATTCCGCCGCGACCGCGCACCGATCGCGATCGCGGCGTTGGCCGGGGTGGTGATCCTGGCGGCGCTCAACATCGTCTCGATCGCGGTCGCCGCGATCCTCGCCATGGGGGCGATCCTCGCCGCGCGCTGCATCGATGCCGAGGAGGCTTGGGGATCGATCGACGGCAACGTCCTCATCCTGATCTTCGCGATGCTGGCGGTCGGTCTCGGGCTCCAGCGCGCGGGCAGCGTCGATCTGATCGTCCAGACCATGGTGCCGCTGCTGTTCGCCGCACCCGAATGGTCGCTGATCTTCGTCGTCTATTTCCTCTCGGTGCTGCTGACCGAAGTGGTGACCAACAACGCCGTGGCGGTGATCGTCACGCCGATCGTCATCGGGCTTGCCGCCCAGCTCGGCGTCGATCCGCGGCCGCTCGTCATCGCCGTGATGTTCGCCGCCTCGGCGAGCTTCGCGACGCCCATCGGCTATCAGACCAACACGCTGGTCTATGCCGCGGGCAATTATCGCTTCGTCCATTTCCTCAAGGCGGGCCTGCCGCTGACCTTCGTCGTCGGCTTGACCACTTGCTGCACGATCGCTTTCCTGTTTGCCTAGCGGTTGCGGCGGCGCGGCTGGCGGGATAGCGTCCCGGCCGCATAGCGAGCGGGAGTAACCGTCATGAGATTCTGGTTCAATATCCCGCTCTGGCAGCGCGTCGTCGGCGCGCTGATCCTCGGCGTTCTGGTCGGATATTTCTGGGGGCCGGAGGCCGAGGCGATCAAATGGATCGGCGATTTCTTCATCGCCTCGATCAAGATGCTCGTCGTGCCGCTGATCTTCTTCTCGCTGGTTTCGGGCGTCGCGGCGATCGGCGATCTGAGAAAGCTCGGCAGCGTCGGCGGCCGCGCGCTTCTGCTGTTCGTCGTCACCGGCCAGATCGCCGTGTGGCTGGGGCTTCTGCTGGGCACCGCGCTCGCTCCCGGCAGCGGAATCGACACCGAGAATATCGAGATGGGCGAAGTTCCCGATCCGCAGCCCCAGAGCTGGACCGACATGATCCTGTCGATCGTGCCGGAAAGCCCGGTCCAGGTGATGGCCGACGTCAACGTCCTGCCGTTGATCGTCTTCGCGCTGCTCGTCGGCATCGGTATCC
>JAIVHR010000077.1 GCA_020200935.1 Sphingomonadales bacterium | reverse complement strand
CACGGAAACGTCCTGCTTTCCGCCGATTACAGCCAGATCGAATTGCGCCTCGCCGCGCATATGGCCGATGTGCCGGCGCTGAGGGACGCCTTCGAAGCCGGCGAGGACATCCACAATATGACCGCGCAGGAATTGTTCGGCACCGTCGACCGCGAGACGCGCGGGCGGGCGAAGACGATCAATTTCGCGATCCTCTACGGCATATCGCGCTGGGGGCTCGCCGGCCGGCTGGAAATCTCGCCCGACGAGGCGCAGGAGATGATCGACCGCTATTTCGAGCGTTTTCCGGGGATCAACCGCTATATCACCGAAACGCTGACGATGGCGCGCGAGACCGGCTTCACCACGACGCTGTTCGGTCGCAAGACCCATTTTCCGCGGCTCACATCCCGCATCCAGCATGAGCGGCAGGGCGCCGAACGTGCGGCGATCAATGCGCCGATCCAGGGCACTAGCGCCGATATCATCAAGCGCGCGATGGCGCGGATGGGCCCGGCGCTCGAAAAGGCCGGGCTTGGAGAGGTCAGGATGCTGCTCCAGGTGCATGACGAGCTGGTCTTCGAGCTTCCCGAAAAGCACGTCGAATCAGCGTCGTCGGTGATCAATGACGTCATGGCGTCGGCCGCCGAGCCGTTCGTCAAACTCAGCGTTCCGCTCGGCATCGATATCGGCACCGGCGCCAATTGGGGCGAGGCGCATTGAACGGGACTGAAAGGATGTTCCCGTGCTCCTGCGAAGGCAGGAGCCCAGGCCTGCACTCTCCGAATGATCCTGTTCCGACGGAACTGGATTCCCGCCTTCGCAGGAATACGCGAATCCCCTGATGGCCGAACCCCCAACCCCGCCGCCCGACATTTCGGCGCTCGCCAAAGGCGGGCGGACCAACATTTTCGGCTTTCTTCTCAGGCTCGCCGCGCGGCTGCCCTTCCTCTTCATCGCCGGCCGCATGTACGGCGCCGAGGCGCTGGGCATCTTCGCCTATGCCGTGCTGGTCGTCGAATTCGCCGCTCAGCTCGCCACACTCGGCCTCAAGCGCGGCCTCGCCGAGCAGCTCTCGAGTACCGAACGGCCGCATGTCGATATCGTCTGGGACGGCCTTCTCGCCGGGCTCGTCGCCTCGGCGATTGCCGTGTTGATCCTCGTCATGGTGCCCTGGGCGATGTTTCCCAACAGCGAGATCCGCGGCGTCCAGCGGCTGTTGCCGCTGACCATCTTCGCGCTCGCCGCCTCGGACATCGCGCTAGCCGCGCTCGCCTATCGCCACGACATCGCCTCGACGGTGCGGGCGCGGGCAATCGTCGAGCCCTGGACGATCAGCATCGCCGCCTTCGCGCTGGTCTTCGTCTCGTCGCGCGACGGGCTCATCATCGCCTATGTGCTGTCGATGATCGCGGCGCTGCTGGCCTCGCTCTGGCCGCTCTATAGGAGCTACGGTCTGCCCGAGCGCTGGCGGCCCAATCCCGGCCGGCTGCTGCGGCTCGCCTGGCAGAATCTTCCGCTCGCCGCCGCCGACGCCATCGAATGGGTGTCGCGGCGGATCGATATCGCGATCCTCGGGCTGTTTTTCGGCCCGGCGATCGTCGGCATCTATTATGTCGCCCAGCAGGTCGCCTCGCTGCCGCAGAAGCTCAAGACCAGCTTCGATCCAATATTGGGGCCGGTGATCACCCAGAATCTGAAAGCCGGCAACAAGACGGCGGTCGCGGCACAGGTGCGTCAGGCGGGCTTCTGGATCATCGCCGCCCAGGCCGGGATCGCGCTGGCGCTCGGCATTCCGGGCGAAGCGGTGATGGGGCTGGTCGGCGCGGCCTTCATCGGCGGCGTCGGAATCCTCGCCTTCCTGCTCGCCGCCGAGGTCGTCGCGGCGACCGCCGCGGTCTCCGAATCGGCACTGATCTATGTCGCGCGCCACCGCAATCTGATGATCTCGAGCTTGATGATCGCGGTCCAGGCGGCGCTGACGGTCGGCCTCATCATCGCCTTCCGCAACTACGGGCTCGATCCGATGGCGCAGGCGACGGGGCCGGCAATCGCGCTGGCGCTGGCGCTCGGCATGGCCTCGATCCTGAAGTCGCGGCTGCTCGCCAAGCTGCTCGGCGCGCCGGTCAGCCCGTGGCGCTGGGCGCTGGTATGGGCGGCGGCGGCTGCGACCGCGGTCGGCTATCTGACGACGCTGATCCCCGAATGGAGCGAGCTGATCATCGGTATCCCGCTGGTGCTCGTCACCTATTGCCTGATCATCTGGTATAAGGGCTTCGGCCCCGAGGACCGGGTACTGTTCAAACGCGCCAAGGCGGCTGAGCCCGGGCCTCCCGACTAATAGAGCCTATTTGGAAAACTTATAGCGCGCTTTAGTGCCGGAAGTGCCTCGTGCCGGTAAAGACCATCGCAAGCCCCGCTTCGTCGGCCGCCGCGATCACTTCCTCGTCGCGCATCGATCCGCCGGGCTGGATCACCGCCGTCGCGCCGGCCTCGGCCGCCGCCAGCAATCCGTCGGCAAACGGGAAGAAGGCGTCCGAGGCGACCGCCGAGCCTATGGTCCGCACTTCGTCCCAGCCCGCTTTCTCCGCCGCGTCCTTCGCCTTCCAGGCGGCGATCCGCGCCGATTCGAGCCGGCTCATCTGGCCGGCGCCGATCCCCGCCGTCGATCCGTCCCTGGCATAAACGATGGCGTTCGATTTGACGTGCTTGGCGACCTTCCAGGCGAACAGGCAGTCGGCGAGCTCGCGATCGGTCGGCGCGCGCTTGGTCACCGTCTTGAGGTCGCCGCGCGCCGCCATCTTGTTGTCGCGGCTCTGGAAGAGCACCCCGCCCGCGATCGTCTTCATCGTCAGCCCGCCCCGCCAGGGTTTGGGCAGCTCGCCGGTCAGCAGCAGCCGCAGATTCTTCTTCGCCGCGAGGATCTCGACCGCGGCCTGGGCGGCGTCGGGCGCGATCACGACCTCGGTAAAGATATCGGTGATCGCTTCGGCCGTCTCCGCCTCGAGCGAACCGTTCAAGGCGATGATGCCGCCAAAGGCCGAAACCGGATCGCAGGCGAGCGCCGCGCGATAGGCTTCGATCTGCGTCCCGCCCGCCGCCACGCCGCACGGATTGGCGTGCTTGACGATCGCGCAGGCCGCGTCCTTGCCGGTGAATTCGGAGATCAGCTCATAGGCGGCGTCGGCATCGTTGAGATTATTGTAGCTGAGCTCCTTGCCCTGAAGCTTCTGCGCGCGGGCAATGCCGTAATCGCCGGCCGCATAGGGGAGGTAGAGCGCCGCGCTCTGATGCGGATTCTCGCCGTAGCGCAACGAGGAATGCCGCTTGAGCGGGATCGGCAGCAGCTCCGGAAAGCCGCTCTGCTGATCGGCGAAGGCGAACCAGCTGGCGATCATCGAATCATAGACCGCCGTGGTGCCGAACGCCTTGGCGGCGAGCCGCTTGCGCAGCTCGTGCGACGTCTTGCCGTCATTGTCCTTCATTTCGGCGGTCAGCGCCTCATAGTCGGCCGGATCGGTGACGACCGCGACATAGCGATGGTTCTTCGC
>JAIVHR010000076.1 GCA_020200935.1 Sphingomonadales bacterium | reverse complement strand
GTCGATGTCGGTGCTGCTCGTCTCGCCCGGCGGCACCACCAGCTCGTCCTCGCCTTCAGGATCGGTGACCTGCGCCAGCGCCGGAGACACGGCGATGGTGGAAGATAGAAGCAAGACGGCGAGACGCATGATACGGAAATCCCCTGACTGGACCGGCCGGCGCTTTCACGAAAAAACCGCACGGGTCCACCCGCCGAATGCCGCTTTGCGACGGACGGCGGTTAGTCTTCGACAAATGTCGTAATGATGATGATCGGCGGCGGACTTCTATACCGGGCAGCGCATGCGGATCGAGAGGCTGCCCTCGGGCGTGGAGACGGTCAGCCGCTCGCCATCCTCGCTGAGCTCGTAGCCCAGCGTCTCGTTCCATTCCTCGCCCTCGCCGGTGAAATGATGGTCGACGGTCAGGCTGGTCTCGCCGGTCCGCTCGATCGCGGTGAGATCGGCGCTGCTCTCGTAAAACTGGACCTCATCGGCGCCGATCTCGAGCCGCATCTCGCTGGCCGGATCGTCGCAATCCTCGATCGCGAAGTCCCAGCGGCCGCGAAATTCCTCGGGCATCGCCTCGAGCGCGACGGGTTCGGCCTCGATCGCCGCCGGATCGGCGGCCGGCGCCTCTTGCTCCTCCTCGCCGCCCGAACAGGCGGCCAGCGCGAGCAGCGCGATTATCGGGACGGAAGCGGGACGGATCATGACGGGCTCCTCAATTCGGGCGCGATAATGGGGGATTGGAATGCGCATGTGAAGATGCCGAACGCCCGGCCGCGTCAATCGATCCGCGCCTGCAGCGCCTCGGCCGCCGCCGGCGCGCGGATCTTGGCGCCGTTGATCATGAAGCAATAGACGTCGCGCCCGCCGGCCGCCGGTTCGCGCGGGCAGGCATAATCGAGCCCCCGCGGCGCATCGCCCGCGGCCCAGGATCGGCAGGCCGCCGCCCAGTCATCGAGCGCGTCCTCCCGATAGCCGGTCCCGATATCCTTCTCGGCCTGTTGCAACCGCGCATAGACGAAGTCGGCGGTGAGATCCGCGATCTGCGGATAGTCGGCATGGTCGGCGACGACGATGCCGGCGCCGCGCTCGCGCGGTTTGTGCCCCATGAACTGCCAGAGCACCGGGCCGAGCCGGTCGCCGAGCTCCTCGATCCCCTGGCCGAAGAAATTACCGATCCCCTCGCCGCCCTCGGTCAGGTCCTTGCGGTTGGTGCAATAGCGCGAGGCCTTGACGCTGTACTGGAAGCCCTCGGGCGCCGCGTCGCGCCATTTGGCGAAGCTCGCCGGCTTCTGCAGCCGGTAATAGGTGCCGCTGATCTCGATCGCGCCGAATTTGCCCGCGGCATATTCGAGCTCGCGCTTCTGCGGCAGATCCCCGGGATAGAAGCTCCCGCGCCACGGCTTGTAGGTCCAGCCGCCGATGCCGATCCGGATGGTTCCGCTCATGCGATGCTTATAGAGCGCTTCGACCCCGGAGGGAATCGCCGCCATGGTTTCGACCTGGCGGCGTGGCGAGCAAGGCGAACATAAATCCTCCCCGGCACGGGGAGGTGGCAGCCCGCAGGGCTGACGGAGGGGTCGCGAGCGCAGCGAGCTCCCGCCCTCTGTCCAGCGCCCATACGCGAGTTGGTCGCAAGACCCCTCCACCACTTCGTGGTCCCCCTCCCCGTCCCGGAGAGGATTCGTGCCCATTCCGCCCCAAATATTGGCAAAAAGTCCCAACCTCTGGCGCCGCAACAATCTTACAAACCGAGCCAAATCACATTAACCCGCTGTGAATGCGCTATTTCCGAAAACTGGCACGGGCGATGCATTGTATGGGGCGTCCGGCGGATGGCCGCCGGATCAACGGATCAAGGTTCAGGAAAACCGGGTTCGGGAAACAAGGTTCAGGAGAATACAAATGATCAACTTCGCCAAAATGCAGAACACGGCCTTCGCGGCGCTCGCCGCCTTCGCCATCAGCTTCGTCTGCGTCGCCGCCGCCGTCGGCCCGGCCCTTCCCGTAGCGTAACAACGCACGGGGAGGCCGGCGCCTCCCACTCACCCGCGACAGGCACGACAGACAAGACCACGAAACCCAAGGATCACGACCAATGGACAACAGCTTCGCCCTCGACAAACCCAACGCCAAACTGATGGGCGTCTGCGCCGGCTTCGCCCGCTACACAGGCTGGAACCTGCTGGCGATCCGCCTAAGCCTGGTCGCGCTGACGCTGTTCGTGCTCGGCCCGCTGGCGCTGCTGGCGTATCTGATCATCGGCTGGGCGGCGAACTAGCCAGACCGCGATCCGAACCGCCCCCTTCCGGAGCCTCCCGCCACGCCGCCGCCCTCGCCAAGGGACCCCTGGCCGCCAAGGTCCGCTACGATGCACTCGGCAACGTGCGCTTCAATCTCCACTGGCGCCACCAGTAACCTCGGCCTCGACCCCGACACCGCCGAAAAGTTTCACGACCGGACCCTCCCCGCCGAAGGCGCTGGAACCGCGCATTCCTGCTCGATGAAGGTCACCGAGGAGCAGCGCGAGGAGCTCGCGCGCCTCGCCGCGCTTTCCGACGAGGATATCGACTATCCGGACATTCCGGCGACCAGCGAGGATGCCTGGTCGAACGCCGTGCGGGGCAAATTCTATCGCCCGGTGAAGAAACAGGTTACGCTGCGCCTTGATGGCGACATACTCCCCTGGTTCAAGACGCGCGACGGCGGCAAGCCCGGAAACCAGACCCGGATCAACGCGGCGTCGCGGAAGTTCGTGAAGCGCGAGGAGGGTACGGGGGGAGAGGGTTGATTGGTGCGGTGTCACCGTGATCCTAATTAGTGCTCTGTCACCGTAATCTTCACCGTAATCCGGTCCATTCAGGCCGGAGCTTCCTGGCCCGCCGCTTTGAGGTCGGCGAGAAGCCTCTCGATATCTTCCTTCAGCACATATGCCCCCAGTGCCAAAGCTCCGATCCGCAGCAGAAGGCCGGCCAACGCAGCGGCATCAGCGGTACCGGCTGTCGTCACCGCGGCTAACACCATCAGCCCCACTGCACCCAAAAGCTTGACGCACATGATTACCCAATCCTGCCAGGTGGCATTCTCTGCATAGGAGATCAGGACCGCCTTCAGGGCCTTGATATGAAAGACGATGACCGAGGCCTTGAAGACGGCAGCGGCCCGGCTTTTGGCGATCGAGGCATCGTTGCTGGCCGTTTCAGTAGCGGCAAGCGTCGCCTCGAACTCAGCGTCAAACAATGGTGTGGTCTCGCTCGCCGCATAGGCTGCGTCCGCAATCAGCGAAGCGGATCGAGCTGCCCGGGCAACCGGTATGCCTGCCGCTGCCAGGATCAACCCGATGCTATCAGCCCCCACCGCACCGAAATCGAGAAAGAGTTTCGGGGGCGGTCCATCGCGCGTCGATTTTGGCATGCTGGGGCGATCATCAAACGGAATATCGCCCATGCCCGCAGGATCTGCCCCATCAAGGATGATAGCCTCCAACTCGGCTCGATGTTGTTCTACCCGCCCCCGATGTTCGGGAAAATGCGCGAGGAACTGTTCGAACCCGGCATCAAGATGTTTGCGCGAAGGCGTGTGTAGGCTGGGCGACACAGCCAACCAGTTCACGACATTATCGGTCGAATAATCGTCGCTCGTTACCTCAAAATACTCCCTTGTGACCTGGCTCACCGCTGCAGGGCTTTTGAGTGCCTTGTTCTCGCCCATGTAGCATGGGGTAACGAATACCACCGGCGTGGTATCCCACGGCGGATCGAAAGCTATGCGAACAACCTCTTGGTTTTTTGGGCTTTGCCCGGCCTGTGCCGCATAAATCCCGCGCGGCGCGGTGGCATGGCCTGGATCGATGCTGAGCGTATCGACCATGTAACTGAGCCTGTCGCTTTCGCTCATGATAATCGTTTCGTTGGTTTTTTTGCCAGTATTGGTTTTGACCCACGTGTGGCCGACAGTCTCGACGAAACTGATCGGGGTGACATTGTGTGGGACATGCGGAGTAGCAAGCGTCGAGGCTTGGTTCTGGAAGTTCGGGTAAGTCGGTACCAGCGTGGAGAAGAGGTCTTTGGCCGTAGTGCTGCCCAGCGCACCCAAGCCGTGAACGTTGCTGGTCGCCTTGTCGACGAACAAGATATTGAGCTGGTGCCCTACGCCGAAACCGGCGATGGAAACGCCTCTATCACCGCGCCGCGTCACGCAAGCGACCTGGTTAACCTTGGTACCCGGTTGGGTGAGCATCGCGGTGACAAGAACGAGTGGCGGTTCGGTGAACATCGTTGTGTCGTACCGCACGACGATATCGTTATTTTCATCTCTTGGCGCATCCGACGTGTCAATGACAACTGCCTGCACTGTCATTCTTTGTCCCTCCCCTGCTGATTCCCGCTCACGCTAGGCTGAATCGCCAACGATCACCAGAAGCCGATCCTCGTTAGCTTTGGGACCGCGTCGTCGGCGCACGGATGACCTCCCCACGCTCTTCGGGGCGAACATCGCGCCGTCCCACCCTGGCGTCTCCCCCGTTCATCCTGAGCCTGTCGAAGGACTGTCCTTCTTCTGCCCCATCCAAGTGGGAGAACGGGGCTTCGACAAGCTCAGCCCGAACGGTGCTTGGATTCCAGCCCTCCT
>JAIVHR010000238.1 GCA_020200935.1 Sphingomonadales bacterium | reverse complement strand
CGGATCATCTCGGGCAGCCGCAGCAAGGTCGCGACATCCTCGCGGATGCGGTCGGCGAGCGCGGCTTCGGGGCCGAGTTCGCTGCGCAGCCATTCGGAGACGAAGGGCCTGGCCGTCTCCCACATGTTGATATCGGGATCGAGGCTGGTGGCGACGCCTTCGGTCATCACCATCGTCTTTTGCAGCAGCAGCAGATGCGGCTGGGTCGGCATGTCGAAATCGCGGGTGATCGAGAACAAACCGTCGAGCATCTGGCCGATCGAGATTTCCTTGACCGGCAACCCGCGGATCGGTTCGCCGACCGCCCTCAGCGCGGTCGCGAATTCGGCGACATTGTGATGGGCAGGCACATAGCCGGCCTCGAAATGAATCTCGGCGACGCGGCGGTAATTGCCGGTGATCAGCCCGTAGAGGATCTCGGCGAGCCAGAGCCGCGCGCGCCGGTCGATCCGCCCCATGATGCCGAAATCGATCGCCTCGATCTTGCCGTCGGGCAGCACGAAGAGATTGCCCTGGTGGAGATCGGCATGGAAGAAGCCTTCCGAGATTGCCTGGCGCAGAAAGGCGCGGACCAGCGTCGCGGCAAGCTGCGGCATGTCGTGCCCGGCCGCGACCAGCGCCTCGCGGTCCGAGATCTTGATCCCCTCGACCCATTCGATCGTCAGCACCCGGCCGGTGGTGCGCTGCCAGTCGACATCGGGGATGAGAAAATCGGGCTCGGAGGCCATGCCCTCGGCGAGCTCGGAGGCCGAAGCCGCCTCGCGGCGCAGATCGAGTTCGCGCGCCGTCCAGCGTTTGAAGGTCTCGATCACGAGGCGCGGGCGTAGCCGCGCGAGTTCGCCGCCCATCCCCTCGATCTGCGCCGACGCCCATTCATAGGTCTCGATCGCTCTCGCAAATTCCTGCTCGATGCCGGGGCGCAGCACCTTGACCGCGACCTGGCGGCCGTCGGTGGTGACGGCGCGGTGGACCTGGGCGATCGAGCGCGTCGCCAGCGTCTGGCCGAATTTGATCGCCGCCGGCCCGATCGCCTGGAGGGCGTCGGCATAGGCCGGCGTCCTGGGCACCCGCGCGCCGATGCGGGCGATGCGGATCATCCGCCGCATCGGCGCCGGCGTCAGCGGATCGCGCTCGAGCCCCATCAGCGCGCCGTGGCGGGCCAGCGTGCGGCCCCATTTGAGCAGCCGGAAAATGTGCGTCGTGGGGTGGGTCATGCGGCGGCGCTAGAGTGCATAAGCCCTCCCCATCAAGGGGAGGGGAGCGAGGCGCCGGTCGCGAAGCCAGCCGTTCCTTCTGGGATCGGTGGATAGGGACAGCACGGCCTAGATCCTCCACCCGCTGTGAATCGCCACCAGCCCGCCTAGCAGCGGCTCGGCCTTGGTCTGCACGAATCCGGCGTCGCGGACCAACGATTCGAACGCCGCCATGTCCGGAAAGCGGCGGATCGATTCGACGAGATAGCGATAGCTCTCCTCATCCCGCGCGATCGCCTTGCCGATCTTGGGCACGATATTGTGCGAATAGGCGTCGTATATCTCGGCAAAGCCCGGCCAGAGCGTGGTCGAGAATTCGAGGCAGAAAAAGCGCCCGCCGCGCTTCAGAACGCGATGCGCCTCGCCGAGCGCCGCTTCGATATCGGTGACGTTCCGAATGCCGAAAGCGATCGTATAGGCGTCGAAGCTTTTGTCTTCGAAAGTCAGCTTTTCGGCATTCTCTTGCTGCCAAACGAGGTCTTCGATGCCGCGCGAGGCGGCGCGCTCGATGCCGACATCGAGCATCTCACGGTTGATGTCGGCGACCGTCACCGCGGCGCCCGAGCGGGCGAGGCGGAAGGCGATGTCGCCGGTGCCGCCGGCCATGTCGAGGATGCGCTCGCCGGCGCGCGGCTTGACCCGCCGGACGAAGCGCTGCTTCCACAGCCGGTGCATGCCGCCCGACATGGCGTCGTTCATCAGGTCGTAACGGCCGGCGACGCGCGAGAAGACACTGCCGACGCGCCGGGTCTTTTCCTCGGGCGCGACGTCTTCATAGCCGAATGAGACACGATCGCTCGTCATGGTCACCTGCCAAATGGGGGAGCGAAGCGCTCTAGCCAAGGCTTGCCGCCTCCGCAAACGCATCTTAGCTGCTGCGGACCATGCCCGAGCTTCCCGAAGTCGAAACCACCGTGCGCGGGCTCGAGCGTGTGCTCGCCGGCGAGCGGCTCGCTGCGGTCGAGGTGCGGCGGCCCGATCTCCGGCGGCCGATCCCGGTCGATCTGCGCCAGCGACTCACCGGCGCGCGGGTGACCGCGCTCGGGCGGCGGGCCAAATACGGGTTGATCCATACCGATCGCGGCGACACGCTGGTCTTCCATCTCGGCATGTCCGGACGCTGGCGAATCGATCCCGAGATGATCGGGCCGCACGATCATCTGCTGATCGAGACCGAGGGCGGACACCGCGCCGTGCTGTGCGATCCGCGCCGCTTCGGCTCGCTCGATCTGGTGGAGAGCGATGCGCTCGATGACTTCGCGCCCTTCGCCGCGATGGGTCCCGAGCCGCTCGGCGGGGACTTCACCGCCGAACGGCTCGGCCGCTCGCTCGCCGGGAGGCGTGGGCGGATCAAGGCGCTGCTGCTCGATCAGCATGTCGTCGCCGGGCTCGGCAATATCTATGTCTGCGAGGCGCTCCACCTGGCCGGCATTGCGCCGCGCACCCAGGGCCGCAGGATCGGACCCGAGCGCCGTGAACGGCTCGTCGAGGCGGTGCGCAGCGTGCTCGCGGCGGCGATCGCGGCGGGCGGATCGAGCCTGCGCGACTTTGCGCGGCCCGACGGCGAGCTCGGCTATTTCGCCAAGAGCTGGCGCGCCTATGGGCGGGAGGGAAAGCCGTGCCTGTGCGGAGCGCCGATCCGCCGCCGCGTCGATAGCGGCCGATCGACCTTCTATTGCCCGCGCTGCCAGCGTTGAAGTTGCCCGCGCCGCCGGCGCTGAACCGGTTGACCTTTCGGGGGGCACCGCCTACATCGCGCGCAATCCGGCGCGGTCTGAGCTGCGCCGTTTTTCGATTCACAGACTTGAGGATTTGAGATGGCCAATTCGCCACAGGCCAGGAAACGTATTCGCCGCAACGACCGTCGGGCGGTGATCAACCACAGCCGGTTGAGCCGGATTCGCACCTTCATTTTCGGACCCGGCCGGGCTTCGCGTTCAATGACCTCCGCGCCTTCGGGCCGGGGGTCTTTTATTGCGCGAATGTAACAATCCGGAAAAGCCGAGGACCTCCCGTGAGTCGGGTCATGGGCGCCCCGGCGTTGCGCGAGACAAGATCTTGAAAAAGCGCGGAAAGCAGGGGCACTGCGCCGAGGTCCGCACGACTCCGTGTCAAGGGTGTATATTTCATTTTTTTGACGACACGGCCCTTGCGAATCATGCCTTAACAATTCATCAAAAGGCAACTCGGTCAGTGCCAAATCTGTTGATCGAGTAACAGAAGCAATGTCATCGCGACCGCGAAAGCAGCCGCTTTCGCAAGGGATGCTTTTTGTCTGAAGGGGTTGCCGATTCGAATGATGCCGGTCGTTCGGATGGGCGGGCTGCGAGCCTGAGGGGATGTATTGATGAAGGCGGGGGGAAAGGAAGAGTCGGTTCCAGTGGATGTCGAGGACACCGAAACCGACGATCCTGAAAGTGAAGCTGCGAAGCCGTTCGAGGCGGCATGGGAGGCGATCCGCAGCGGATTGCGCCGCGATCTCGGGCCGCGCACTTTCGATCACTGGCTGAAACCGATGAAGTGCATCGGCTTCGACGAGGAGTCGGGCATGATCAAGCTCGAGCTGCCGTCGCATTTCATGGCCGACTGGGTGCGCGAACATTATTCCGAGCGGCTCCGCTTCGCCTGGCGCGCGACCGTGCCGAGCGTCCGCGACATCGCCGTCGACGCGGCGGCCGGGTCGTCGCGTCCCGCCTTGTTCATCGTCGGCGAAGAGGAAGTGCTGCCGCCGACCGAACAATTGACCGGCACCAGGAACAGCGACGATTCGATCGGCACGCCGCTCGAGATGCGCTACACCTTTCCCAATTTCGTCACCGGCGCCGCGAACGAAGTCGCCTTCAACGCGGCGCGGATGATCGCCGATACCGGCGTGCCGATGTTCAGCTCGCTCTATGTCCATGCCGGCACCGGGCTCGGCAAGACGCACCTGCTGCACGCCATCGGGCATGAATTCCTGCGCAAGTCGCCGCGTTCGAGCGTGCTCTATATGTCGGCCGAAAAATTCATGTATGAATTCGTATCGGCGATGCGCGAGCATGATACGATCAGCTTCAAGCAGAAGCTGCGCTCCGCCGATCTGCTGCTCGTCGACGATGTCCAGTTCATCGCCGGCAAGGAGGCGACGCAGGAGGAATTCTTCTACACCATCAGCGAGATCATCGCCACCGGCCACCGGCTCGTGATCAGCGCCGATCGGCCGCCGCACGAGCTCGGCGCGGTCGACAAGCGGATCGCTTCGCGGCTCTCCGGTGGGCTCGTCACCGACCTGAGGCCCGCCGATCTCGACCATCGCCGGCGCATCGTCGCCCATCGCCTCGCGCAAATGCCGCAGGCCGAGATGCCGGCCGACGTCGCCGATTTCCTCGCCCAGCGCTTCTCGACCTCGATCCGCGAGATGGAGGGCGCGCTGACCCGGGTGATCGCCTATTCGCTGCTATCGGTGATCCATGCGATCAAGCGGATCAAGGAACTGCGCGCCGCCGACAGCGAGCTCGATTCGGACGTCCGGGCGTTGCTCCGCAAGCTCGAGAACTGACGCTCCCGACACCGCTCATTCCTCGACCGCCCAGTCGATGCGGCCGTTCGCCTCGAGCCAGGCCCGCGCTTCGTCCGGATTGGAGAAGCGGCTGAGAATGTCGTCGGGATTGCGTTTCCTCGTGCTCGGGTCGCCGAATTGTCCGGTCTCCAGCCCAAGAAATTCGGCGACCGGATCGAGCCCGCCGGGCGCCCGCGCATCGCAATAGTCGATGGTCATATAAGGGGCGCCGCTGGCGGCCACTTCCCGGCTCCAATGGTCGTAATTGGTGCGACGTCGCGTCACAAACTCTTCGAAATCCGCGGCGTCGAAGGGCACGGTCGCGCGGGTCGGCGTCTCGCCTACCATCACCGAGCCTTCGCCGGTCTCCTCGACCAGCCGGTCGGAGGAATAAGCGGCGAGCAGATTGGACCGCTCGAGGATAACAGCGGCCCAGCGCTGCTCTACCACCCGGCGGGTTGCCCGATCGGACAGGCCGCCCAAATGCTGCTTGAATCCGAAGGCCGGCTTGCCGCCATAGAGCGCCAGCAGCCGTTCCAGAAACGCCTCCATCTCGGCTATTCGCGTGTCGCGATCGTTCCATTTGGCGGGCAGCGCGGCGAGCTTGTGCGGTCGCGGCGCTTTGCGGTCGGCCTCGGACCAGTCGGTCCAGCCGACCTTGCTGAAGATCGCCGACAGGCAGGCGATCCGCGGATGGCTCTTAAGCAGGCTCACCATCATGTTCGAGCCGGTTCGGGGCATCGAGAACAGGACGAAGCGGCGATGGCCGACCGGATTTTTCGCCATAGCTGACAGCGCCTTGCGATCGTTCGACATGGGACGGACCGGACGCGTCGCCGCATCCGGCCCGGAAAGCATCGACCATCTAGGTCAAACGCGCGGCGACTTCCACTGCGATTTCCCCGCGACGACCGATCGTCAGCCCTCTTCGCGCGGCATTACCGTGATCCGCACCTCTTCACCCGAATTTCCGGGAAAACCGGTGAACATCGCCTCGACGAGGTTGGGCACCAGCTGGTATAGAGCGTGTAGGCATGGACGTCGGTATAGCCGAAGCCGCCGTCCAAGAAGGGATCGGACCAGCCGTAATAATAGGGCGAACGCCAAGCCAGCGGTCGGTAGAAGCGACTGTGATAGGGGCCGTATCCCCAATGACCGAAGCGGCTCGGCGCGAAGCCCGGGCGGGTGACGACGCGCTCGCGGCCGTCATCGACCGCGTAATCCATCGTCACCAGCAAGGTCGCCTCCTCAGCCGAGGAGACGCGGCTATAGCCGTAGGAAGACAGCTCTTCGGCGACAAGATCGGCGTAGGTCGCGAATTCGAGCCCCGCATCGCCGGGATCGGCCGGCGCGATGTAAAAGCTCTCGCCGGTCGGCGCGGGCATCGCCTGGAAGCGGGCGACATCGGCGCGGAACGGCGTGGTGCAGGCGGCGATCGTAAGCAGCGCGCCGACAGCGGCGATCGATAACCCTTTGCGAATGGCGGACATGGTTGGTCTCCGTGAGCGAATTCAATGAACTATACAGAATGTTGCCGCTTTGTACCAAGGCGCATCTGAATGGCGATTGAATGGGGGCTTTAACTCATGTTTTCAGGGGCGGGGATTTATGCGGCGGGCGGAGCGGCGAGGAAGAAAGAGAAATTGATTCACGCGGAGACGCGGAGCCGCGGAGAAGAAGAAAGAAAGAGTATGATTCACGCGAAGGCGCGAAGGCGCGAAGAGGGATATTGGGCCTCGCGTGAAAGCTCCGTTCGTCCTGAGACCGTCGCATGACTGTTTTGTTTAAACGTTTTAAAACAAAGGATTTCCTCGACAGCCACACCCCGCGGTAGCCGAGAGCGCGGCCCGATCCTCTTCGTCTCCGCGCCTCCGCGCCTCCGCGTGAATCCCCTTTCTTTTTAGGCGCGCTGCCAGGCGGCATCGGACTCGCACACGGCTTATCCTACATTGCAAGAATTTCGTGCCGTTCTTCCGCGAAATTCGGTGCCGTATTTCCGCGAAGGCAGGAATACAGGCCCGACGGTTCGGGCTCATGCGGAGAGGGCCGGCCTGGGCTCCTGCCTGCGCAGGAGCACGGTTACCGCCCGCTCAGCAGCCCCAGCGCGCGATATGCGTCGGCGAGGACGGGGGTGCCGAGGGCCTTAGCGCGCTCGGCGCCCTTTTCGAGGATCGCGTCGAGCGCATCGGTGTCTTCGCGTAGCGCGTTGAAACGCTCGGAGATCGGCGCGAGGGTCGCGACCGTCGCATCGGCGAGCGCCGGCTTGAAATCGCCGAAGCCCTTGCCGGCGAAGCGATCGAGGATCGCCTGTGGCGCGACCTGTTCGAGCGCGGCGAAGATCGCGACGAGATTCTTCGCCTCGGGCCGGTCATTGAGCTCGTCGAGGCTCTCGGGGAGCGGTTCGGGGTCGGTCCGCGCCTTGCGGATCTTCTTCGCGATCGTGTCGGCGTCGTCGGCGAGGTTGATCCGGCTCATGTCGGAGGGATCGGACTTGCTCATTTTCGCCGATCCGTTGCGCAGGCTCATGATCCGCGCCGCGGTCTCGCCGATATAGGGCTCGGGGAGGGTGAAGGTCTCGGTGCCGGTGTCGAAATTGAACTTTTCGGCGATATCGCGGGCGAGCTCGAGATGCTGCTTCTGATCTTCGCCGACCGGCACATGCGTCGCGCGGTAAAGCAGCACGTCGGCGGCCTGGAGCACCGGATAGGCGAACAGCGCGATCGAGGCGCCCTCGCGGTTCTTGCCCGATTTATCCTTGAACTGCGTCATCCGGTTGAGCCAGCCGATCCGCGCCGTGCCGCAGAGCAGCCATTGCAGCTCGGCATGCGCCGGGACGCGCGACTGGTTGAAGAGCACCGCCTTGTCGGGATCGATGCCGCTGGCGATCAGCGCTGCGGTCATCTCGCGCGTCGCCGAGGCGAGTTCGGCCGGCTCATAGGGCATCGAGATGGCGTGGAGATCGGCGAGGAAGAACAGGCATTCGCCTTCCTCCTGCATCTTCACCCAGCTGACGATCGCCCCGAGATAATTGCCGAGGTGGAGGTTGCCGGTGGGCTGGATGCCCGAGACTACTCGCATGGCTGGGCGCATCAGTTGGCGGCCTTTCGCTTGAGGAGCAGTCGGAGCTTCGATCGGTCGATGGCGCCGAACAGCGCCGCGGCGCCGAAATAGACGATCCCGCCGCCGATGACGAGCCCGGCGAGCGCGAGTAGCCGCGCGATCACGCCTTCGGCATAGAAGCCGGCGAGCAGGTCGCGCGCGAACCACAGCGCCGCGCCCATTGCCGCGGCCGCGAGGAGCTGGCGCAGCAGCCGCATGATCAGCGCGGCGGGCATCCGGTAATGATCGCGGCGGACGAGGATCGCATAGAGCAGCCCGGCATTGAGCCAGGCACCGATCGCGCTCGCCGCGGCGACGCCGACGACGCCGAAGCGATAGAGAAAGACGATGTTGAAAGCGACGAAGAAGGTAAGCGAAGCGAGCGCGGCGAATACCGGGGTGCGGGTATCGGCGCGGGCGTAAAAGGCGGGGACGAAGACCTTGACCAGTACATAGGCGGGGAGCCCGGCAACCAGCGCGATGAGGACGTTGGCGGTGACGAGCGCGTCATCCGCTTCGAAGCGGCCACCCTGGAACACCATCGTCACGAAGGGCAGCGCGCAGACGGCGAGCGCGACGGTCGCCGGGAGGGTCAGCAGCATCGCGAGCTCGATCGCGTTGTTCTGGACCCGGTCGGCGCTTTCGCGCTCGTCGCCGCCGATATGGCGCGAGAGTGCCGGAAGAATCGCCGTCGCGAGGGCGATGCCGATGATGCCGAGCGGCAGCTGATTGAGCCGATCGGCATAGTTCATATAGGTCAGCATGCTGCCTTCGAGCTGGTTGAGAAAGTAGATCTGGACGAGCGTGTTGATCTGATAGGCGCCGGCGCCGATCGCGGCGGGCAGCGCGATGATGCCGAGCCGCTTGACCTCGGGCGTCAGCCGCGGGCGGCGGATGCGTGGATTGAAACCCTCGCGGCGCAGCCAGACATAGAGCCAGCCGAGCTGGCAGAGGCCGGCGGCGGCGACCGCCCAGGCGAGCAGATAGGCGACCTCGGAGAGCTCCGCCCCGGCCGCGATCCAGCGATCGCCGACGATCAGCGCGCCGATCAGCACGACATTGAGAATGATCGGGAAGCTCGCGCCCGGAGCGAAGCGCGACACCGAATTGAGCATGCCGGTGAACAAGGTCACGAGGCTGACCAGCACGATATAGGGGAAGGTGATGCGCGCCAGATCGACGGCGAGCTCGAACTGGCCGGGGCTGTCCTGCCAATCCTCGGCGAGCAGCCAGATCACGCCCGGCATCGCGATCTCGAAGAGTGCCGCGAGCAGGATCAGCACCGGCAGGAAAACCGAGAGCACCTCCTCGCTGAAGGATTTCGCCGAATCGAGCCCGCCCTCGCCATGCAGACGCTTCGAGAACATCGGAACGAAGGCGGCCGAGAAGGCGCCTTCGGCGAACAGGCGGCGGAAGATGTTGGGCAGCATGAAGGCCTGGAGGAAAGCGTCGGTGACGGCGTTGGCG
>JAIVHR010000075.1 GCA_020200935.1 Sphingomonadales bacterium | reverse complement strand
GCGGCGGCATCGTCATCCTCAACGGCGAACCGGTGCGCCGCGAATTGCGCGAACCGGCGATGATCCCGATCGACGCCAATATCCGCGTCAGCCTGTTCATCGAGCCCGATCCCGCCCAGGTCGAGGCGGCGATCCGGCTCGGCGCGCCGGTCGTCGAATTCCATACCGGGCGATATGCCAACCTCGAAGGCGAGGCGCGCGCGGAAGAACTCAAGCGCATCGCCGACGCCGCCGCGCTCGCGGTCAAGAACGGCATCGAGCCGCATGCCGGCCACGGGCTGACCTACGACAACGTCCAACCGATCGCCGCAATCCCGCAGCTCCATGAGCTCAATATCGGCCATTTCCTGGTCGGCGAGGCGATCTTCACCGGGCTCGAGGCGAGCGTGCGGCGCATGCGCGAATTGATGGATGACGCGCGGTGAGGGGCGGCGCCGATAAATTTCAACGTCATTCCGGCGAAAGCCGGAATCTCAGGCAACCGGGCAATTCGCCGCCGTCCTGCAAAACTGCCCGAGATCCCGGCTTCCGCCGGGATGACGGCCTGTGGGAGCCGTCATGATCATCGGCCTCGGCTCCGATCTCTGCAATATCGAGCGGATCGCCCGTTCGCTCGATCGCTTCGGCGCGCGTTTCGAGATGCGCGTCTTCACCGAGATCGAGCGCGCCAAGGCGGCGCGGCGCCCCTATACACGGGCCGGAACCTACGCCAAGCGCTTCGCCGCCAAGGAGGCCTTTGCCAAGGCCGTCGGCACGGGATTCAATCGCGGCGTCTATATGCGCGACATCGGCGTCGTGAATGCGCGATCGGGCGCGCCGACGCTGGCGCTGTCCGGCGGCGCGCGGGCACGGCTTGACGAGCTGACGCCCGACGGCCACTTGATCGACATACATCTGACATTGACCGACGATCACCCTTGGGCGCAGGCATTCGTCATACTATATGCGCGGCCCCGGTCGGAAAGCGACAAGTCGAGTGGATAACGAAAACGTGAACCAGAGCGAAGCGGCGATCATCGCCGATGAGGCCGGCAACGCCGGCAAGACCGCGATACCTGAAAAGCGCACCGACTGGTGGGGTGAGATCAAGGGCATCTTCTGGCTGGTGCTCGCCGTGCTCGCCTTTCACAGCCTGGTCGCCAAGCCCTTCTACATCCCGTCCGAATCGATGATGCCGGGCCTTATCAAGGGCGACCGGCTGGTGGTCACCAAATATCCCTATGGCTGGTCCTATGTCTCGCCCTCGTTCCATGTGTTGCCCTTCATCGAAGGGCGGCTGTTCGGCCGCATGCCCGAGCGCGGCGACATCGTCATCACCGTGCCGCGTGGCGGGCGATCGGACTATATCAAGCGGGTGATCGGTCTGCCCGGCGACCGGCTGGAGGTGCGCGGCGGCATCGTCATCCTCAACGGCGAACCGGTGCGCCGCGAATTGCGCGAACCGGCGATGATCCCGATCGACGCCAATATCGAATGCAAGTTCCCCGCGATGGCCGAGACCGGCTCCGATGGCCGCGATTACTGCCGGATGCCCGTCTATCGCGAGTATCTGCCGGACGGACGCTATTACGACACGATCGATTTCGGCGATTCGATCCCCGCCGACTATTACGGTCCGATCACCGTGCCCGAAGGCCATGTCTTCCTGATGGGCGACAATCGCGACTTTTCCGCCGACAGCCGCGCGCCGCTCCCGGCCGGCGGGCTCGGCGGACCGGTGCCGATCGAAAGCATCGGCGGGCGCGCCGAATTCGTCACCTTCTCGCTCGACGGCACCAGCGCATGGTATAACCCGATCAGCTGGTTCACCGCGATGCGCGGCGGCCGCGCCGGCCGCGGCCTCCACCCGGCAGAGTCCGGCGATTGAGCGAGGAGACCGACCGCACCCGTCCCCATGACGGCCGCCCCGGCCCGACCGACGTGCGCGATCCGCTGATCCGGCGAGAACTCAAGCGCGCGAGCGCCTGGGCGATGGTCGTCGTCGCCATCCTCCTCGTCTGGCAGCTCGCCCAGCCGATCCTGCTGATCGTCGCCGGCATCGTCTTCGCCGCCTTGCTCGACGGCGGCACCCGGCTGCTCGGCCGCGTGCTGCCCATCGCCCGGGGCTGGCGGCTGGCGATCACGGTGTTGCTGCTGCTCGCGGGGCTGGGCGGAGTCGGGCTGATCGCCGGCTTCGAGATCGCCGCCCAGGCGGGCGAGCTGAGGCGCACCTTGACCGGCCAGTTCGCGGAGCTGATCGCATGGATGAATTCGCTGGGGCTTACCCCCGGGGATATCGGCGTCGCCGACGTGCTGCGCCAGGTGCTGGGCTCGGTCGGCAGCCTGACCTCGGCGCTCGGCTCGGCGGTCGGCGCCATCGCCACGCTTTTCCTGGTGATGGTGATCGGGGTGTTCATCGCCGTCGATCCCAAGATCTACGAACGCGGCGTGCAGTGGATGTTGCCCTATGGCAGCCGTTCGGAATTCCACCGCACTGCGGTCCGCATGGCGAGGACCTTGCGGCTGCTGCTGTTCGGACGCGTACTCGGCATGATCTTCGAGGGCGTGCTGACCTGGATCCTGCTCTCGATCTTCGGCGTGCCGATGGCGCTGCTGCTCGGCATCATCGCCGGGCTGCTCGCCTTCATCCCCAATATCGGCGCCTTCATCACCGGTGTGCTGATGGTCGCGGTCGGCCTGTCGGACAGCCCCGAGACCGGGCTCTACGCCTTCGGCATCTATGTCGTGGTGCAGAGCTTCGACGGCTATTTTGTCGTGCCGATGGTCGCCAAGCAGACGGTCGATCTGCCGCCGGCGCTGACCCTGTCGGGGCAGATATTGTTCGCCGCCTTGTTCGGCGTTCTCGGGCTGGCGCTCGCCGATCCGATCCTCGCCATGGCCAAGGCGGCGCTCGAACGCCGCCAGGAACACCGGATCGAGTCGGATCGGGAACGCCGCGATGAAACCGAGCGCGCCGCCAAGGAAACCGCGCGACGGGTGGCCCCGGTCGAAGACGCGGCCCGTTGGCGATTCTTCCGGCGGCGCGGCAAGCGCGGGGATTGACCGAGCATTTTCGCGTCATTGCGAGGAGCGCAGCGACGGAAGCGAAGCTGACCGAAGGTCAACCAATCCAGGCCGGACAGTGAAGAGAATTTCGAACCGCGGGACTGGATTGCCGCGTCGGCCTCGCAATGACGATCCGAACGGAAAGTCCGTCCGCTTTGTAGCGACTACTGCCCCGGCGCGCCGGGCCCCGGCCCCGGCGGGATCGCGCCTTCGGGGCCCGGCGGCACCGCTCCACCCTCGCCGTCCTGCTGCTGCATCTGCATCAGCCCCATGATCAGCTGATTGCGCGAGACGAATTCGAGCATCTCGATGTCGAAGACGATGACATCGCCGGGTTCGATGCCACTGCCCGGCGGCGGATTGTCGCCATAGGCGAGCTCGGGTGGCAGCCAGACGCGATATGTCGCGCCGGTATTCATCAGGCCGAGCGCCTCCTTGAAGCCGTCGACCGAGCTGACCGCGTTGATTCCCGGTAGCGGCTCGCCGAGTGCGAAGGGCACCGACTGGCCCGAATCGAAGCTCTCGCC
>JAIVHR010000074.1 GCA_020200935.1 Sphingomonadales bacterium | reverse complement strand
AAATGATCGGCATGCGCGGCGTTATAGTCGGGCGACAGCACGGTCGCGAACAGATCGCAGCCGCCGTCGCGCACACGGCGCAGGAAGGCTGCATGCTCACCCTCCCCGTCCCAATCTTCGAGCACCGAGATCCGCGTCCCGTCCGCCAGCACGAAAGCGGCGATATCGATCGCGTCGGCCGTCGCATGCTCGGACCATCGGCCTTCGCTCTCGCCGTACAGGCGCCGGCAGCCATAGCCGCCGAGATGCTCGATCCGCGCCACCTCCTGCCCGAACAGCTCGATCGCGACCGGCTGGACGACATGCCACTCCCATAATGCGAGGCCGGCCTGGACCGGACAGCTGATCAACGGCGGATCGGGCGCGAAGGACAGCCGCTGGGTGCCGCCGGCCGGACGCAGACCGTCGGCATAGCCGCAACCGGGGCTGGGGCGATGCGCGGGCAGCGCGGTGAAGCCGACTCCCGCCTCGTCGAGCTTGGCGCGGCAAGCCGCCGGGTCCTCGGTGAGCCTGGCGAGCTTTTGTCCGGTGAAGGCCCCGACCGGCCCGGTCAGATCGAGTTCGGTCCAGGGCAGATCCTCGGGATTGTCGCGGGCGAGCGCATAGAGAAACAGTCCGCCGGCGACGAGCAGCGCCAGCACGATCAGTCGCTTCACTATCCCGAACGCCTTGCGCAATGCCATCAAGAGACCTTTATCATTCGATCGGCTATAGAACGCCCGACCTTGGAGAAGGAACCGCATGCCCGTCACCCGCCTCGCCACCCGCCGGATCGAGAAGGTCTGGGGCCGCCGGCATCTCGGCCTCGGATTCGTCGATCCCGAGCCCGGCGGCGAGCCGATTGGCGAGATCTGGTACCAATCGCCCGACGGCGCGCCCGACGATCTGCTGGTCAAATATCTGTTCACCAGCGCCAAGTTGTCGGTCCAGGTCCATCCCGACGACGACCAGGCGCGCGCCGCCGGCCATCGCAGCGGCAAGGAGGAATGCTGGCTGATCCTGGAGGCCGAGCCCGATGCGGCGATCGGCCTCGGGTTGACGCGCGAGGCGGATAGCGACGAGCTGCGCGCCGCCGCGCTCGACGGGTCGATCGAAGGGCTGCTCGATTGGAAGCCGGTCAAGCCCGGCGATGTCTTCTATCTGCCCGCCGGCACGGTGCACGCGATCGGCGCCGGGGTGACGCTGGTCGAGGTCCAGCAGAATGTCGATCTGACCTACCGGCTCTATGATTACGGCCGGCCGCGCGATCTGCATCTCGATGAGGCGATCGGCGTGGCGACCGGCGAGCCCTGGCAAGCCCCGTCCGAGGCACGGATGCAGGGGACCGGCCGGAAGATCCTCGCCGAAGGGCGCAAATTCGTGCTCGAGCGCTGGGGCGACACGCAATGCGATCTCGCCCCCGCCGATGGCCGGCCGATCTGGCTGATCCCGCTCGAGGGCGGCGGCCGTATCGGCGAAGACCTTCTCGAGCCGGGCGGGGTGTGGATTGCCGAGGGCAGCCATCCGCTCGACTATCGCGGCGATCTGCTCGTCGCCTATCCGCAGGGCGATGTCGTCGAGGAGCTGACCCCCTAGTCCCGCTCGGCGCCGAGCGCTTCTAACACCGCCGCCTGCCGGTCATCGGCAACGAGGGTGCCGGCAAGCGCCGCCGCCGCCTCGGCATCGCGCACCGAGAGCCGCGCGGCGATATCGGGAGACAGGCCGAGCATCGTCAGCGCGCGATAGAGATCGACCGTCGCGCCGATGCCGCGGGCGATCGGCATGTCGGCCGGCGCCGTCGCATTTGCCGGCGAGCAGATGAAATTGACGATCGCCGGATCGCCGGCTTCGGCCGCCGCGCTGTCGAAGGTGAATTGCGGCGCGGCGAGCGATTCGGCTTGCGGGATCGGCGCGCCGTTGACATGGGTCAGCCGCCCGCGAACCATGCCGAGCGCGCAATCGGCGCGGCCTGACATCCGCGCCGTGCCGATCGTCTCGCCGTTCTCGAAATAGTGGAATTCGAGCGGCCAGACGCCGGCCTCGACAAGGCTCGGCTCGCGCGAGACGAAGGCCGCGCCCGATTCCTCGACATAGACCAGATAGGTGCCGCGCGGTGCCTCGGCCGGCTGGGCGGCAAGCGGCGCCGCCGACAGGGCGGCGATGAGGATGGCGAAACGGATTGTCATCAACGGAACCTTTGATCAACGAAGTGAGTGGAATCACGCCGAGCCCTATCCCCGCATCGGTTAACCGCGGGTGAGCCGGTCGAGCTTCTCGGCGGTGATCGGATAGCCGGCCTGTTCGGGGATGCACAGCCATTTCCCGTCGGCGCGATCCTCGACGAAGGGGGTGATCAGCCGCACCTCATGCGCCTCGGCATGGGCGCGCGCGGCGGCGAAGTCGGGCTGCGCGGCGAGGCGTTCGAGATTGCGCTTGGTCGGGAAGATCACCGAACACCGCCCGGCCTCGGCATCCTCGAGCAGCTCCGCCGCGCTCGCCCAGCGGCTCGACACGCTTTCGCCGCCGTCGGCTTCGGCGCGCGCGCGATGCGGCGCTTCGGCGATGAAGAACCAGGTGTCGAAGGTGCGCTCCTGCTTGAAATTGGGCTTCCAGCGCGCCCAGGGCGTCATCACCGACAGATCGAGCCGGTGGCCGGCGGCGGCCAGCATCGCGCCGAAATCGCCGTCCTCATGCAGCCCCTCGCGCATTTGCGCGGCGCCGACATCGTCGGGCATCGGATCGAAGCCGACCGCGACACCGGTTTCCTCGAGCGTCTCGCGGATCGCCGCGATGCGCCCGGCCGTCTGCAGCGCATCGGCGGGCGCGCCGGAGACCAGCCGGTCATTGGCGGCCAGCGCGTGATCGCCGGCATCGATCCGGCCGCCCGGAAACACCATCGCGCCGCCGGCGAACGCCATCTTGCGGTGGCGTTCGACCATCAGCAGCTCGGGATCGCCCTCGGCCCGGTCGCGCATCAGCACGAGGGTGGCGGCGGGGATGCCCGGCGTGTCGTTGATCTCGAAAGCCACCGTGCAACGCTACACGCTCTTCGCGCACGGGCAAGGGACCGCTAGAGCCGAGCCGCCTGAACGTGCATCCAATCGAAGTTGCGCTCACGGCCAAGGCTGATCCAGCCTTCGCTTTCCCAGGCGTTGAGGAATGGCGCATAGGCGGGCTTTGCCATGCGCGCCCGGTCGCGGCCCCAACGCAGCTGGTTATTTGCGGGATCGAAATCGATCGCAATGCCCCAGCTGTGCATCGACCAGCTCGATCCGCCGCGCATCCGGCGCACATTGAGCGCGCCCCCATAGAGATCGAGACCGAGCGCGGTAATCCGCGCAACACCATATTCGGCCTTGATCTTCTCAAACGCCGGGGCCAGACGGGCGGTTGGTGGGCGATGTCGTCGTCGGTTGGCTCGGCGTCGCGCTGGCGGTTCTGCCAGGCCTCCCAGGCGAAGCGCGTCTGCGGCCCGACGAGCCCGTCTATCGTCCCTGCCTCTATGCCGGCCTCGGCCATCAGCATCTGCTGGACGGCGATCTTGCAGCGCGAGTCGGGCCAGTCCTCTACGTTGTAGCCCGCCGCGACCAGCGCATCGCGCGCGGCCGTACGCGATTTGGGCCCGTAATCGCCATCGACAGCAGCGGTGTAGGTTCCCTTCTCGGCGAGAAAACGCTGGATCGCGCGGTCGTCAATCATAACATTGCCCCCGGGGACCAAAGGCCCTCGAAGGCGACACGCTACTCGAAGATACTCAACACCGCCAAGGAATTTTGATCCGTCTCGGATGATGGCGCTCAGGCGGTGAAGCGGACCGGCATCTCGGTGATCGCATGGACGAAATTGTTCGGCGCGCAGACCATCTCGCCGTCCATATGCATCTCGGGAAAGCGGGTCAGCAATCCGCGATAGGCGGCTTCGAGTTGCATCAGCGCGATCTGGCGGCCGAGGCAGACATGCTTGCCGAAGCCGAAGGCGAGATTCTTCGCCGCATTCGCGCGGTCGATATCGAAAAGATGCGGATCCTCGAACATCGCCGGGTCGCGATTGGCGGCGCCATACCACATCACCACCTTCTCTCCCTCGGCGAGCTGCTGGCCGCCGACCTCGGTATCCTGCATCACCGTGCGCTTCATATGGATCACCGGACTGATCAGCCGGACCGCCTCCTGGATCGCATTGGGCAGCAGATCGAGATCGTCGATCAGCCGCTGTTTCGCCTCGGGATTCTCGGTCAGCAGCCGCATCATGCCGCTGATCGAATTGCGCGTGGTGTCGTTGCCGGCGACGAAGATCAGCTCCCAGGCGCCGTAGAGATACATCTCGGGCTGCGTATCGCCGTCGACGACGGCATTGGCGATCGCGCTCATGAGATCCTCGCGCGGCTCCTCCTGTCTCGCGCGGATCTCGCGCATGCCATAATCGAAAAATTCGCGGATTCGGTCCTCCCAGCCATTATAGGCGGCGAGCATCTCGGGCGTCGGCTGCAGCAAGCCGTAGCGGATGGCGCCGAAATAGGGCGCCATCTCGAGATCGGTCATCCACTGGACGAGCTTGGGCCGATCGGCCTGGTCGACGCCGAGCAATTCGGCGAGGGTGAACAGCGGCAGCTGCGCCGCGAAGGCTTCGACGAGATTGCAATGCGGCGCCTGTTCAGCGAGCTCGTCGAGCAGCTCCTCGACCTTGGCTTCGACCTTGAGTTTGAGTTGCCCGATATAGCCGGAAGTGAAGAAGGGCATATGCTCGCGGCGGAGCTCGAGATGCGGCTCGCCGTCGAGGGCGATCATATTGTCGAGCGCGGCCGGCGAAAGCAGCGGATGCATATTGTCGGGATCGCCATAGGAGATGTTGATCCCGCCCTTCTGGCTCGAAAAGAGATCGGGATTCTTCGAAATCGTCTTGACGTCGGCGAAGCGGGTGAAGGCCCAGAAGCCGGGCTCGCCCTCGATCCTTTCCTGCTGGAAATAGATCGGCGCCTCGGCGAGCAGGCGCTTGTAGCCCTCGATCGGATGGCCTTTGCGGAAAAGATCGATATCGGCGAGGTTGACGATCTCGCCGCTGTCATGGACCGGCGGGTTGCGCGGACCCGTCCAGGGCGCGCGGCGATATTTCTCATGGTTCGGTTCGAGCATGGTCGGCGATCCTCCGGCCCGCCTTCTACCGCCGATTGACGTGAACGTTAAGGGCAAGCGTCTTCAATTGGGCGCACCCAGAAACCACCCTATTCTAGCAAGTGCTATTGAGAATGGGTTGCATTAGCAGATGTGCCCCCATAGAGGGGCCGCATGACCGATTCGCCCCTCATCCGCCGCTTGTTCGGCACCGCCGCCCTGCTCTCGCTCGCCTCCCCGCTGCAGGCCCAGACGCCCGATCTCGCCGTCCCAGACGAGGCCCAAGAGGAAACGAACGGCGAGCCACCGATCATCGTCACCGCCGCCCGCACCCAACTGCCGGCCAGCGCTTTGCCGCTGACCGTCGATATCATCGGCCCCGAGGATCTCGACGAGCAGCTGGCGATCGGCGGTTCGATCGTCGATGCGGTGTCGGCGCTCTCGCCCTCTTTCTCGCCGACCCGGCAGAAGCTGACCGGCGCCGGCGAGAGCCTGCGCGGCCGCTCGCCGCTCTATGCGATCAACGGTATTCCGCAATCGACGCCGGTGCGCGACGGATCGCGCGACGGCTTCACCATCGACCCCTTCTTCATCGACCGCGTCGAACTGATCTACGGCTCGAACGCGCTGCAGGGAATCGGCGCGACCGGCGGCGTGGTCAACCAGGTGATCGTCTCCCCGCCGCGCGAGGACGGCCTTTCGGGCCGGGCGATGCTCCAGGCGAGCGCCGACGATGATCTGACCGGCGACGGCTTCGGCTGGAAGGCGGCCGGGCTAGGCAGCTGGCGCGGCGGCGCGATCGACGTCACCGCCGGCGCCGCCTATGAGCGCCGCGGCGTCTTTTTCGACGGCGAGGACCGGATCATCGGCCCCGACGGCGCGCAGGGCGAGATCCAGGATTCGGACAGCTGGTCGGCCTTCGGCCGCATCGGGCTGCGGGTCGGCGACAGCGGCCGGCTCGAACTGATCGCCAACCGCTTCGAACTCGAAGGCGACAATGAATATGTCGCGGTCCCGGGCAACCCGGCGATCGGATTGCCGACCACCGGCGTCCCCGGCGCCACCCCGGGCCTCGCCCCGTCGAACCGGGTCGAGACCGTCTCGCTCTCCTTTACCGACGACGAACTCGCCGGCGGCAATCTCGTCGCCCAGTTCTTCTACAATCGCACCCGCGACATTTTCGGCGGCGGCACCTTCGGTACCTTCCAGGATCCCTCGATCGCCCCGGTCGGCAGTCTGTTCGACCAGTCGGCCAACCGTTCGCGCAAGCTCGGCTCGCGATTCAGCTACGAGCGCGCGATCCTCGACGACCTGACCGCCACCGTCGGCTTCGACACTTTGTTCGACCGCACCGAACAGTCGCTCGTGCTGACCGGCCGCAGCTGGGTGCCCGAGGTCGATTTCCGCAGCCTCGCCCCCTTCGCGCAGCTCAACTGGGCGCTGTTCGATGACGTCCTCCGGCTCGCCGGCGGCGCGCGCTGGGAGAATGTGCGGACCAGGATCGCCGATTTCCAGACCCTGGCGGTCTACGGTTCGCAGATGGTCGAAGGCGGCAATCCGAGCTTCGACGATCTGCTGCTGAATGGCGGCGTCATCGTCGAGCCGCTGCCCGGCATCCGCGCCTATGCCTCCTATGCCGAAGGCTACACGCTGGCCGATATCGGCCGCATCCTCAGGGGCATCGACACGCCCGGCGTAGATGTCGACAATTTCCTCGATCTCACCCCGGTGATCTCGAACAATCGCGAGATCGGCGTCGAGGTCGATCGCGGGCCGCTGACCGCGAGCGCCACCTATTTCTGGTCGTCGAGCGATCTCGGCAGCCGGCTGGAGCTGATCGGCGGGGCCTATGT
>JAIVHR010000237.1 GCA_020200935.1 Sphingomonadales bacterium | reverse complement strand
CAACTAGGGCAGCCGGTAAATTGGAGTAGCTTCTTTGATAATATAGACGTAAGTATATTGAATATCGCAGGTTCTTTCTTGGGCTCCAAACTTGCGTCTTACATCAAGACATTCGATTCCGTGGGAGGGCAGATCGGCTTCTCAGTCGGGGGTGTCGCGGGCGGTGTGGCGCTGGCGTCCATCTTCAGTGCTTCGACAACGATCATCGCCAACTTCCTTGCCCCAGGTATCGGAACTCTCGTCGGCGCCCTCCTTGGCGGTGCCATCGGCTCGCTGTTCGGGGGGACGCCCGAGTCCGGCGCGCATCTGCAATGGAACAATGCGACTGAGGAGTTCGAGATCGGCACGACCTGGGCCGATGACTGGGGCGGGTCGACGGCGAACGATGCGGCCGAGGCGCGGGCGATCGATGCGGCGACGACGGCCGGCGACGTGCTCAGCCGGCTCTATGGCTCGCTCGGCGATATCCAGGCGCTTTACGAGAATCCGAACAGCCCGACGATTGCCCAGGGCGCCTACGGCCAGCGCGGCGACGACTGGCTCTATTGGGGCGACGGCGAGAACAGCCGCACCCATCCACTGTCGGGCGAATATGATAATCCCATGGACGCCATCAATCACGGCCTCGAGATAGCGCTCGGCACGATGACGATCCGCGGCGGCGACCGCTATCTCAAGCGCGCGCTCTATCGCAGCATCGAGAATGCCGATGCCTCGGGCGAGTTCGACTTCTCGCAAATCATCGGCGATTTGGCGATCGGCGCGGACATGTCCTTCTTCGAAGACAACCGCGCGCTGATCGACGCGGCGATCGCGCTGGCGCCGGGCAGCGCATTGGCGCAGGGCTGGGTGCTGACCTTGCTGCGCGGCGCCGAGATGGATCTCGACCAATTCTACAAGTCCGATTTCTATGGCGGGCTCGGCGGCTTCCTCGACGACTATCCGCAGACCGGCGATTCCTATGCCACGCCCGGCGATATCAACGTCAGCTGGGGCGACAATGGCGATCTGGTGATCAAGCATGATCGCGAGACGCTGCCGAGCGGGATGCCGGATATAGTGGGAGCGAACCCGGGCGGCCAGAATGAAGCGCGCTGGGTCGCGGTGGCCGGCCCCGGCGGCGACACGGTCACCGCGATGGAGACGGGCCAGGTCTATTCGGACAATGGCGGCGGCGGGCTGCACTGGTCGGCACCCTTCGCGATCGATCGCGGCGAGACCTATCAATATACGATCTATGTCCGCAAGCACGATCTGACCGCGCACAACATCAACTTCGCGGCGAGCGGCGGAACGCTCGACGCGGTGACCGGGGCAAGCGGAAATTCGTTCCTCAACTGGAACCCGAACCAGCAGGCGGCCAATCTCGATCCCGATCATTGGTACAAGATCGTCGGCGTCGTGCTGCCTGAGGGCCAGACGGCCTCCGATCACGCCGAACATGGCGGCGTCTACGATATGACGACCGGCGAGAAGGTCGGCGATACGGTGACGCTGGTCTGGGATCCGGCCAGTTCCTCGACCGAATCCAGCATGCGCTTTCGCCATTGGGGCGGCGGCAGCTATCTCGAATATTCGACCTATTGGTACGCCCCGTCGGTGCGGCGACTCGATGCGAGCGGCTATCCGGGACCCAGCATCCTCTCGATCGAGGGTTGGCTCTCCAATCCCTACGAGACGGCGGTCATTCCCGATTTCCAGAATGTCATGGGCTATGACGGCGTCCAGACGACGTCGGGCAATTATGCCGGGACGATCTATTCGGACATCGTCAAGGCGACCGGATCGGCGAACACGACATTGCAGGATTCAACGACCGTCGCCTCGGGCGAGGGACCCGGAATCACCGGCAAGTCGCGCCTCAGCGACGATATCTTCATCGGCAACACCGGAAACAACACGCTGATCGGCCGCCATGGCTGGGACTGGCTCGACGGACAGGGCGGCAACGACAGCCTGTATGGCGGCACCGGCAACGACGTGCTGATCGGCGGCGCGGATGACGATTATCTGTCCGGTGAAGAGGGCGACGACCGGCTCGACGGCGGGACGGGAGACAACCAGCTCTATGGCGGCGACCGCGACGACATTCTCTATTATTCGGGCGGTACCAGCGTCTATAACGGCGGAAACGGGTCCGACACGCTGTCCTTCGAGGGGGTCGACGAGGCGCTCGAGACGAGCGGCAGCTACGCCATCAAGGCCCATGCCTATAATTCACCGAGCGCCGGCGCCTATCTCGCCGACGATACGCTGACCAGCATCGACAATCTGATCGGTAGCCGGCTGCGCGACAAGCTCTGGGGCAACAACGACGCCAATGTCCTCGAAGGCCGCGATGGCGATGACTATCTCGGCGGATTTGATGGCGCGGACACGCTGATCGGCGGGCCGGGCGCGGACTATCTCGACGGCATGGACGGACTCGATACGGCCTCCTATCGGACGTCGCGCACCGGCGTCGACGTGAGTTTGCTGACCGGCGTTGCACAGCATGGCGACGCCGACGGGGACACTTTGGTTTCGATTTCCCACCTCGAAGGATCCGAGTTCGCAGACGTGCTGCAAGGATGGACGGTCGCGAGCAATCTGACCGGATTGGGCGGTAACGACCTGTTTCTTGCGAGCTCCGGCGCGACGGCTTTCTACGGCGGCGAAGGGGTGGACACGGTCGATTATTCGGAATCGGATGCCGCGGTCACCGTCAATGTCAGCGGGACCGCTTCGACCGGAGGCTGGGCCGCGGGCGACACGCTGACGGGTGTCGAATGGCTGGTCGGATCGGATTTCGCGGATTCGCTCACAGGTTCGGATGAGCATGAGCGCTTCCAGGGCGGCGAGGGCAACGACACGATCGCCAGCGGCGGCGGCGATGACTCCTTCATCCTGCATCGCGACGGCGGCTATGACTATGTGTCCGACAGCAGCGGCCTGAAGGACTATGTCGTCGTCGACAAGGAGATCGACCTGAGCAGCTTCATGGTCCGCAGATCGGGTTCATCGCTCTATGTCCGCGGCATCGGCGGCGGATATGACGACCGGATCTACATCAACAGTCATTTCAACGACATCTACCAGTCAGAGAATTTCCTCGAATATGTCACCTTCGCCAATGGATCGTCGATCAAGCTCTACGGCATCTCGAATTACCAGTATGGCTGGTCGACCGACAATTCGGCCACGAACTCTCCGATCAACGGCACCAACTCCTATGAAGGCGATTTCAGCCACGGCGGAGCCGGCGACGATACGATCCACACCTATGACTGGAACGACGTGCTGATCGGCGGCAAGGGTACCGACCACTTATATGGCGGAGACGGCGGGGACCAGTATGTCTTCGGCCGGTCGAGCGATCTCGATTACATCCACGAGGAGGGCGGCAGCGATGTGCTGATCATCGCCGACGACATCTCCGCCGACGAATTGCTGTTCGAATACAAGAATGACGATCTTCACATCGGCATCTACGATCCGGCGAACCCCGATGCGACCGGCTCGAACGCGGCGACACGCGTAATCATCAAGGACCAGAAAACATTGGCCGGCGCCGTCGAGACCCTGCGCATCGGCCTCCAGAATATCTCGCTGCCCGCCTATATGGGTGACTTGACCGGCTCCAATAC
>JAIVHR010000073.1 GCA_020200935.1 Sphingomonadales bacterium | reverse complement strand
GAACGGTCACGGTGAGGTCGAGCACCGGCGGCGCCGAAATCAAGCTCGACGAGAACGGCCTCAGGATCGAACCAGACCCCCAGACGCGGCGCCGGCTCGACGAGCTCGAACGTCTGCCCGAGGAGATCGAGCGGCGGATCGAGGAGGAAAACGAGCCCGCGCGGTAGGGTACGCACCCCGGACTTGATCCGGGGACCAGAGCGGCGGGTGACGTCGCCTGCGACTTTGGATGCCGGGTCACGTCCGGCATGGCGGGATCGTACCAAGCCGTCCCCCGCGCGTCATTCTCCTGTCGAGGCACCTGCGCTATGACCGGCTGGATCGAAACGCAGGGAGGAACCGATGGGCGAGCTGATATTCTACACCAACCCGATGTCGCGCGGGCAGATCGCCCGCTGGGCGCTCGAGGAAGTCGGCGCCGATTACGAGCAGCGGCTGCTCGATTACGGCACGACGATGAAGGGCGAGGACTATCTCGCCGTCAATCCGATGGGCAAGGTGCCAGCGATCAAGCATGGCGATCAGGTCGTCACCGAGGCGGCGGCGATCTGCGCCTATCTCGCCGAAGCCTTTCCCGAAGCCGGCCTCGCGCCGCGCGACGAGGAGCGCGCCGCCTATTATCGCTGGATGTTCTTCGCCGCCGGCCCGCTCGAACAGGCGATCACGGCCGAGAAGATCCTTCACGCGGCGATCGAGGACGAGCAGCAGCGGACGGTCGGTTTCGGCAGCTACAAGGCGGCGGTCGATGCGCTGGGGGGATGGATCAAGGATCGCGACTATGTCTGCGGCGACCGCTTCACCATGGCCGACGTCTATGTCGGCGCGCAGGTCGACTGGGGCGTCCAGTTCGGCACGCTGCCCGCGCTCGACATATTCCAGGCCTATGCCGGCCGCCTGCGCGAGCGCGAGGCCTATCAGCGCGCCAAGGCGATCGACCAGGAGCTGATGCCCGAACAGCCGGGCGCGTAAGTCTGAGCAGCGAGATGGCTCCTGCGAAGCAGGCGCCCAAGGCCGCACAGCCTGTTCGCAACCGCCCTGGGTTCCTGCTTGCGCAGGAACGCAATGCCAAAAAAAAGGCCCGGCGGGTTTCCCCGCCGGGCCTTTTCCTTTGGCTATCCGACAAGCCCTATTCGCGGCCGCCCATGAACTGGAGCAGGAACAGGAACATGTTGATGAAGTCGAGATAGAGGTTGAGCGCGCCCATGATCGTCGCCTTGGCCATCGCCTCGCCATGGCCGGCGACCTGGAAATAGACGCTCTTGATGCGCTGCGTGTCGTACGCGGTGAGGCCGGCGAAAATCAGCACGC
The DNA here is from genome assembly GCA_020200935.1 of Sphingomonadales bacterium. Lineage (GTDB taxonomy): Bacteria > Pseudomonadota > Alphaproteobacteria > Sphingomonadales > Sphingomonadaceae > Parasphingopyxis. The sequence goes on along the minus strand of JAIVHR010000073.1, from coordinate 3,065 downwards.
CTAATGCGCTGATGACGAGGCCCGCCGTCGTCGATTGCAGAAACATGTTGATGACCATCGCGACGATCAGGCCGACCAGCCCCATCAGCAGGAAGGTACCCCAGCCCGACAGGTCCTTCTTGGTCGTGTAGCCCCAGAGACTGAGGCTGACGAAGGCGGCCGAAGTGGCGAAGAAGGTCTGCGCGATCGAGGTCTGTGTATACGTCAGGAACACCGTCGACAGCGACAGGCCCATCGCCACCGCGAAGGCCCAGAACAGGGCGTGCAGCGCGCCGGTCGACAGGCGGTTCATGCCGAAGCTCATCACCAGCACGAAGGCCAGCGGGGCAAGGATGACGAGCCAGGCGAGGATGCCGCCCTGCGAAAAGAGCTGGAAGGCGGGCGAAGAGTCACCGCCGCGGGCGAACAGCATCGCAACGATGCCGGTCAGCAGCACGCCCGAGGCCATGTAATTGTAGACCCTGAGCATATAGGAGCGCAGGCCGGCGTCGTATGCGACCTCGCGCGCGCCGGCCCGAGCAGCCTCGCTGCTCTGCGGATTCACGCCGACATTGCGATCGGACCAGTTTGCCATGTGAATAGTCTCCTTGGGTGATCGGGAGCATTTTTCCCGCCTTGTCGAGCAATATCGGGGATTCGGGACGGTTTTTCAAGCTCTGCGCGGGGTGGCCGCGAGGAGCGAATTTCCCTAACTTCCCTGCCATGCACCGGCTCTTCGTCGCCATCCGGCCGCCGCGCGCCACCCGCGAGATGCTGATCGACTTGATGGAGGGCCTGCCCGGGGCGCGCTGGCAGGATGACGAGCATCTGCATCTCACCCTGCGCTTCATCGGCGAGGTCGACGGACACCGCGCCGAAGACATCGCCGCGGCGCTGGGGCGCGTCGCGCATCCGCCGATCGAGGTGACTTTGTCGGGCCTCGGCCGCTTCGGCAAGCCTGGACGGCCGCGTGCGCTGTGGGTCGGCGCCGAACCGCGCGCGCCGCTCAAGGCGCTGCACGAACAGGTCAATACATTGCTCTCGACGGTCGGTCTCGAGCCCGAGCGCCGCGCCTATCTGCCGCATGTCACGATCGCCCGGCTCGGCAGCGGCACGGCGCCTATCGACCATTATCTGAGCGAGAATGCGGGCGTCGCTCTGCCCCCCTTCCGCGCCGAGCATTTCGGCCTGTTCGAGAGCACGCTCAGCCATCAGGGGGCGAGCTACGCGATGATCGCCCGCTATCCGCTCGATCGAGCCGATCCAGCAGCCGGGTAACCATCGGCCGGTATCCCTCGCCGAACAGCCTCAGATGCACCAGCGCCGGCCAGAGCTGATAGACCGCCCGGCGTTCATCCCAGCCAGCTGCAAGGTCGCCATAGCTGTCCCAAAACGCCGATGCCGGCGTGCCCAACAGCGTCAGCATCGCGAGATCGACCTCGGCATCGCCATAATAGCAGGCCGGATCGATCAGCGCTGCAAGGCGGCCTTGCCGCACGAGAATGTTGCCGCCCCAGAGATCGCCATGGAGCAGCGCGGGCGGCGGCGCATCGGGGATCCAACGCGCGAGATTGCCGGCCACCCGCTCCACCCGCGCGGCGAGATCGTCCGGGATATGCGGCGCATGGCAAAGCAGCCGTCTCTCGGCCCAGAAATCACGCCAGCTTTCGGCCGGACGATTGCAGATCTCGACCGATCCGAACGCACTGTCGGCGGGCCAGCCGTAGCTCTCGCCGCGCGCCCGGTGAAGCCGCGCGAGACAGGCGCCGACATCGCTCCAGGCGGCGCCCCTCGCACCGTCATTCTCGACATAAGCGATCACCAGCCAGTTATCCCGCCAGCCGATCACCTCGGGCGCGGGTACGCCGGTGTCCCGAATCGCATCGAGCATCGCCGCCTCGCCCGCCGCCGAGGGGCTCTGTTTGGCGACGAATTTCCGGCCGTCTTCCCCGACGACGAGCAGCACGTCGGACAGGCTGCCGCCGGCAAGCGGCTCGACGCGGGCGACGGCACCTCCGGTCAATGCCTCGAACAGCTCAGTCCCGGCCAGCGATCTTCTCGATCAGCGCCTCGGCGCCGGCCGCCACGTCGCGCCAGGTGTTCTCGAAGCCGTCGGCATGGCCGGAGATATCGACGCCCTTGCCGTCAGCGACGAGGATCGCGCGCCCGTCGGGCCGCTGGCCGACATGCCAGTCGCCGGTGCCGGCCGAATCGATCTCGATCTCGATTCCCCGCCGCTCTGCCGCTGCGCGCAGCGCCCCCTCGGCGAGCGGCGAGCGGCAGATATTGCCGAGACAGACGAACAGCACCGAAACGCTCACCCTGGCCTCTCCCCAATTATTTTTTGCCAAATCCGCCCCCTCTGATACAGGCGGGCCAACGAAAACGAAAATTTCAGGGCGGGACAGCTTGATGGCAGAAACGGCACCGGAGCCCGGCGTGGAAGTGCGCGTCGAACCGGCGGACGAGAAGACACCGGCCTATTCCTGGTATGTCCTGTCGATCCTGATCCTCGTCTACATTCTCAATTTCGTTGACCGGCAGATCCTGTCGATCCTTGCCGAAGACATCAAAGCCGACCTCAATCTCACCGACGGCGATATCGGCTTTCTCTACGGCACCGCATTCGGCGTCTTCTATGCGCTGTTCGGCATCCCGCTCGGGCGGCTGGCCGACAATTGGCACCGCGTCCGGCTGATGACGCTCGGCCTCGCGCTGTGGTCGACGATGACGGCGCTGTCGGGGCTGGCCAAGAACGGCATGATGCTGGCCGGCGCCCGGATCGGCGTCGGCGTCGGCGAGGCGACGGCGAGCCCGAGCGCCTATTCGCTGATCTCCGACTGGTTTCCGAAAAAGCGCCGCGCGCTTGCGCTCGCGCTCTATTCCTCGGGGCTCTATCTGGGCGGGGGGCTGTCGCTCGGCATCGGCGGACTGATTGTCGAAAATTGGAACGAGGCCTATCCGCTGCGCGAGATGGCGCCGCTCGGCCTCGCCGGATGGCAGGCCGCCTTCATGGCGGTGGGATTGCCGGGGCTGCTCGTCGCCGCATGGGTCTTCACCCTGCGCGAGCCGATCCGCGGCCAGTC
>JAIVHR010000161.1:14571-15800 GCA_020200935.1 Sphingomonadales bacterium | reverse complement strand
AACAGCTTCTTCTGCGCCGCGGTGGTGCCCATCTTGACGAGGCTCCAGCTGCGCAGGATATATTCCTGGATCGAGGCGCGGATCCACCACATGGCATAGGTGGCGAGCCGGAAGCCGCGATCGGCCTCGAACTTCTTCACCCCCTGCATGAGGCCGATATTGCCCTCGGAGATCAGCTCCGAGACGGGCAGGCCATAGCCCCGATAGCCCATCGCGATCTTGGCGACGAGGCGCAGATGCGAGGTCACGAGATGCTGCGCAGCCTCGCGGTCGCCATGCTCCTCGAAGCGCTTGGCGAGCATATATTCCTCTTCCTGCGTCAGGATCGGAAATTTCTTGATTTCGGTCATATAGCGGTTGAGACCCATCTCGCCGCCGATGGCCGGTATTGTAGCAACGGCTTTCGCCATAATCTTCCATCACTCCCTGGTCAGTCCGAATCATGCGGCAAATCCGCATAAAAGCTGACATTATCTATACGGATAGCGCCCTTAACAGTTCCTGCATATCGGCAGGCAGATCGCTTTCGAAGGTCAAATCGTCCTTCGTCACCGGATGGACAAAACCGAGCTGCGCCGCATGCAATGCCTGACGTCGAAATGCAAGATCATCGAGGATCTTCCGGTGGGCGCCGCGCGGCCGTCCATAGACCGGATCACCGAGCAACGGATGCCCGATATGCGCCATATGTACGCGAACCTGATGGGTGCGGCCGGTCTCAAGCCGGCATTCGACCAGACTTGCCTCGTATAGCGCGGAAATGCGGCGATAATGCGTCACTGCACGCTTGCCCTGGGGCGCTTCCGCCACCGCCATCTTCTTCCGATTCTGCGGCGATCGCGCGAGCTGCGTTTCGATCGACCCTTCACTCTGCTTGAAAAGCCCGAAAGCTATCGCCTTATAAACACGTATTATCGAGTGGTTGCGGAATTGACGTGCGAGCCCCTCATGCGCCTTGTCGGTCTTGGCCGCGACCATCAGCCCCGATGTGTCCTTGTCGATCCGGTGGACGATGCCCGGCCGCGCCACCCCGCCAATGCCCGAAAGCCGGCCCGCGCAATGGTGGAGCAGCGCATTGACCAGCGTCCGATCTGGGTTTCCGGCGGCCGGATGAACAACGAGTCCGGCGGGCTTGTCGATGACGATCAGCTGGTCGTCCTCGAAGACGATATCGAGCGGAATATCCTGCGCTTCGGCCGTGGCGGGTTCGGGCTCGGGCACCGTCAGCG
>JAIVHR010000161.1:0-14475 GCA_020200935.1 Sphingomonadales bacterium | reverse complement strand
GTTCGAAGCCGTGGAACTCGCCCTTGCAAGCGACGGCGCCAAACGCCAATAGGGCCGCACGCCGCCCCCAGACGAGGTCACCAGATGGACGAGAAAAGCGTTGAATTTGCGAGTCTTTTGGCCTCGCGCCTCTGTCACGACCTGCTGAGTCCGATCGGCGCGCTCAATAACGGCATCGAGCTGCTCGCCGACGAGCAGGATCCCGAAATGCGCCAGCGCTGCCTCGAATTGCTCGGCGAAAGCGCCAGCGCTTCGGCCGCCAAGCTCAAATTCTTCCGGCTCGCCTTCGGCGCCGCCGGCGGTTTCGAAGACCAGATTGACACCCGCGAGGCGAGGAGCGCGATCGATGGACTGCTCGGCACCCACGGCCGGGTCGCGCTAGACTGGCTGGTCGCCGATCCGGTGATGTCCAAGCCGCGCATGAAGGTGCTGCTCAATCTGGCGCTGATCGCCGCCGATGCGCTGGTGCGCGGCGGCAAGCTCACGGTCGGGGTCGAAACCGATGAAATCGTTGTCCGGGCAGAGGGCGAGCGGCTCGTGCTCGACCCCGAACTCAAGACCGCTTTGCTCGGCAAGACCGGCGCCGAGGCGCTGACGCCGCGGGCGGCTGCGGCCTGGCTCGTCCATGTCCTTGTCAGGCAGGGCGGCGGCGAGGTGCAGATCTCTGAACCGGAAGAGAATATTCTCGTCTTCGGAGCCAGCTTCTAACGGCTTTTTAACCATCGGCGTCCATCACGGAATTCCACGCGACTGCGATGGAATGGGGCGATGGACGAATTGCTGGCGGAATTTATCGCCGAGACGCGCGAAACGCTCGAGAAGATCTCCAGCGACCTCGTGGCATGGGAGGCCGAACCGAGCAATCGGGCGCGGCTCGACGAGATTTTCCGCTTCGTCCACACGGTCAAGGGCAGCTGCGGCTTTCTCGATCTGCCGCGGCTCGAAAAGCTCAGCCATTGCACCGAAGACCTGCTCCAGCGCTTCCGCAGCGGCGAGCGCGAACCGAGCCACGATCTGGTGTCGGCGATTCTCGCGGTGGTCGATAGGATCACCCAACTCGTCGACCGGCTCGATGCCGGGGAATCGATCGACGACGGCGATGACGACGATCTGCTGAAGGCGCTGTCCTCGGGTGGATATGCCACGCCGAAGAACGGCATCTGCCGGCCCCACCAATCCACTTCCGCGGCCTCGACGCCGGCGGCGCGGAGCATCCGCGTGCCGGTCGCCTTGCTCGATCAACTGATGGGCGGGGTCTCGGATCTTGTGCTCGCGCGCAACGAATTGTCGCGCCAGCTGCGCGGCGTGGCCCCGAGCCCCGCGCTCGAGGGCGCATTCGACCGGCTGTCGCAGCGCATCGCCGAGATTCGCGACGGCGTCACCTGGACGCGGATGCAGCGTATCGAAAGCCTGTTCGCAGCGGTGCCGCGCCTGGTGCGCGATCTGTCCGAGCAGCTCGGCAAGGAGGTCAGCCTCAAGATTGACGGCGAGGATGTCGAGCTCGATCGCGAGATGATCGAGGTGTTGCGCGATCCGCTGACCCATGCGGTGCGCAACGCGCTCGATCACGGAATCGAATCGCCCGAACAACGCCGCGAGGCGGGCAAGCAGGCGGCCGGCACGCTTGAACTGTCGGCGCGGCAGTCGGGCAACCAGATCGAGATCACTATCCGCGACGACGGGGCGGGCATCGATACCGCCCGGATCGCCGAACGGGCGGTCGGCGCCGGTGTCGTTTCGTCGGAGCAAATGGAACGGCTCGGCGAGCAGGCGCGGCTCGACCTCATCTTCCAGCCCGGCCTTTCGACCGTCGAACGCGCCAGCGAGATTTCCGGACGCGGGGTCGGGATGGATGTCGTGCGCGCCAATGTCGAGCGGATCGGTGGCGTGATTTCGATTGCCAGCGAGCCCGGCAGCGGCACGACGCTGACCCTGTCGGTGCCGCTGACCTTGACGATCATCCCGGCGCTCATCGTCGGCGTCGAAGAGCATCTTTTCGCGCTGCCGCGGCTCGCGGTCGACGAGATTATCGCCGCCGACAAGCAAGCGGTCAGCATCGAAGCGGTCGGCGACACCGAGACCGTCGTCATCCGCACCGAGCGTTTGCCGCTGGTGCGCGCGAGGGATGTCGTCGAATGCCCCGATGCCACTTCCGACATGCCGAAAGCCGGTGCCGGGATCGTCATGATACTAAGCCTCGGCCGCGCGCGGCGATTCGCCTTGCTGGTTTCCCATGTCCATGACCATGAGGAACTGGTGGTCAAGCCGGCGGCGCCGATGCTGATGAATTCGGGGGTTTTCGCCGGCACGGCGCTGCCCGACAACGGCCGGCCGCTGCTGTTGCTCGACGCCGCCGGGATTGCGGCGCGGGGTAAACTGCTGCCGTTGCTCGCCAGCGGTCCCTTGCCGGAAACCGGCGAATTGCGGCTCTTCAGATTGTCCGACGGCGATTGCGTTTGCGCCTATGCCTTCGAGGGACAGGCCGATGCGGTGCGCTTCCCGGCCGATTATCGCCGCGCCTCACGTCCCGGCAAGGCGGCCGGGGTCGGTGTGGTCGATGGCGTGCCGGTCGAGTTGCTCGACGCCCATTTCCTGATTGCCGGAACCGTGCAGCCGCTGGCCGGCTCCCGGCGCGCTCGCTGCCGCATTGCCGCCGATGACGAGGGCTGGGCGCAGGCGCTGCTGGGCCCGCTGGTGGAGCTCGCGGGCTATGACGTGGTGTATGGCGGCGAAACCGATGACGAACCCGCCGACTTGCTGCTGATCGCCGACGACACGGCGGAGTGCGGGGAGGGATCGGACGACGTCCTCTATCTCACCGATTCTCGCGATGCGGGACCCGGCAGGCTCTACCGCTACGATCGCGAGGGGATCTTCGACGCGCTGCGTGAGCGGCTGCGCGGGGCGGGAGGCCGATAATGCACAATCTCTATCTGATAGCCGAGGCCGACGGTACGCAATTCGCGATACCCGCAAGCGCCGTCGAAAACGTCGTGCGCGACATGGAAATCGTGCCTGTGCCGCTCGCCGAGCCGTGCGTCGCGGGGATCGCCGCCTTGCGCAGCCGGGTCGTCACGGTGATCGACCTGATGGCCGCGATCTCCGATGCGCGCGCCGGAAATTGCGCCGGAAAGCCCGTGATCGTCACCAGGATCGACCGGCATTATTACGGCTTCGCCGTCGACCGGGTGCGCGACATCGTCGAGGCGAGCGAAAAGCCCAAGCGCGTCGCCGCCTCGATGTCGGAGGGCTGGCGCAAGGCGAGCACCGGCTTCGTCGAGACCGAAATCGGCGCGGTGATCGTCGTCGACCCGGAATTGCTGCTCGACACTCCCGCGAAAGCCGCTTGAAGGCGCGTTTTTTCGTTCGAAATTAACCTTCGCCTTACCTCGAAGGCGTAACCAGGGCATGGGATAGTCGGCAAATGGAGAGTTGAGTGAGAACGTGTCTGGTGGTCGACGACTCGAAGGTCATTCGCAAGGTCGCTCGCCACATCCTCGAAACGCTCGATTACCAGATCAGCGAAGCCGGGGATGGGCGCGAAGCGCTCGACCTGCTCAACGACACCAACCCCGACGTCATCCTGCTCGACTGGAACATGCCGGTGATGGGCGGCATGGAATTTCTCGCCGAACTCAACCGGCTCGATCTTTCGGTTCGCCCGAAGGTCGTCTTCTGCACCACCGAGCACGCCTCTTCGAGCATTCGCGACGCCCTCAATGCCGGCGCCGACGAATATATCATGAAACCCTTCGATCGAGAGACGCTGAAGAGCAAGCTCGAGATCGTCGCTGCAGCCTAGCCCGATGGCCAGCCGGCCGCAGCCGATCCCGCCCGTCGAGGTCGCCGGCCGAAGATGCCGCGTTTTGATCGTCGACGATTCGGTCGTCGCGCGTCTCGTCATCGGCCACCTGCTCGCCGAAGACGGGCGATTCGAGATCGTCGGCGAGGCGACCGGCGCCGACCGCGCGCTGGCCTATCTCGCTCAGGGTTCCTGCGACATCATTCTGCTCGATATCGAAATGCCGGGAATGTGCGGGCTCGAAGCCCTGCCGTTGCTGCGCGAAGCCAGCGATGCGGCGATCCTCGTCCTCTCCTCGCATTGCAGCCACGGCGCCGAGGCGTCGATCCGGGCGATGACGCTCGGCGCAACCGATACGCTGCTCAAGCCCGCCACGCGCAATCTCTCGGGCGATTTTGCCCGCCGGTTGACCGGCATCATGGGACGCATCGCCGAGGCCCGATACCCGGCAGGGTCCGCCGAGCGATCGGCAGTGCCCTTTCCAAATGCTCCCGACAGCCCGGCGCGTCCGGTCCGCTGCCTGGCGATCGGCGCGTCGACCGGCGGCGTTCATGCGATGATAGAGTTTCTGCAGGCGCTTCCCCCGGCGATCGAAATGCCTATCCTCGTCACTCAGCATCTGCCGCCGGCCTTCATCGAGCCCTTCGCCAACCAGATGGAGCTCGCCACCGGCCGGCCCTTCGCCCCGGCGCGCGACGGACAGGTGATCGCGCCGGGCCAGGTCCTCGTCGCGCCCGGCGACGCGCATATGACCGTCGAACAGGATGGTGACGTCAACCGGATCCGCTTCCGCCGATACAAGGCGGCGAGCGGCTGCATGCCGTCGGTCGACCCGATGCTCGATTCGGTGGCCGGGGTCTACGGCTCCGATTGCGCCGGCGTTATCCTGAGCGGGATGGGCCGCGACGGCGCCGAAGGCGGCCGCGCGCTGGCCGACAAGGGGGGCGACCTTTTGGTACAGGATCAGCACAGCGCCGTGGTCTGGGGTATGCCCGGGACGGTGGCGCGGCAGGGGATCGCCCGTTTCGTCGCCGATCCGGCGAGGCTGGCGCGCTATGTCGCCCGGCGCGCGGGAGCCAATGGATGGGGCTGAGCGAGCCCTCCGCACGGCTGCTGACCGCGCTCGTCGAGGCCCGAACCGGCCAGCGTTGCGACACGGCCGGAAACTGGCGCGTCGAATCGCGGCTCGGCGGCGTCATGGCGTCGCGCGGGCTGACCGACATGGACGAGCTCGTCGGCCGGATCGTCGCGCCGGGTGGCGCGGGGCTCGCCCGCGATGTCGTCGATGCGGTGCTCAACAACGAAACCTATTTTTTTCGCGACAGCGAAACCTTCAATCACATCGGCCGCTTTATTCGCCACATGCACGATCGGATCGAACCGGGCCGCACGCTGCGTATCTGGAGCGCCGGTTGCTCGACCGGACAGGAAATCTATTCGCTCGCGCTGCTGATCGCCGAAGAGCTCGACGGGCTCGAGGGGCGCCCGGTAGAGCTGCTCGGCACCGATGTCTCGACTTCGGCCATACGGCGCGCCGAACGCGGCGAGTATAACCAGTTCGAGATTCAGCGCGGACTGCCGGTGCGCAGGATGCTCCGCTGGTTCGAGCAGCAGGGCGAAAGCTGGCGCGTTCAGCCGGCATTGCGCGCGATGGTCCGCTTTCGCAGCCATAATATCCTGGAAGCCGCGCCCGCCGGCTTTTTCCATCTGATCCTTTGCCGCAACGTGCTGATGTATTTCCCGGGCCCCGCGCGCGAAGCGGCGCTGGCGCGCTTTTCCGACGCTTTGGTACCCGAGGGCGGATTGGTGCTCGGCGCCGGCGAAACCGTGCTCGGGCGCAGCGACCGATTTCGGATCGCCGAGGATTTCCGCGGGATCTACGAGCATCTGACCGATTTTCCGCCGCGGGCGGCTCGCCTGGGATAGTCTTGTGGGGCCGATGCTTCCGTCGCGCCGCCAATCGGGCTATGCTTCGGCCGGGACCATGGAAATCGTCAACACGCCTTCGCCCAATTTCGATGACCGGGCGTTGCCGATCACCATGGTCGTGCTGCACTATACCGGCATGAAGACCGGCGCCGCGGCGATCGAACGGCTGACCGACCGCGACGCGCGCGTATCGTCGCATTATCTGGTCAATGAGGATGGCGTGGTGCTGCGGCTGGTCGAAGAGCGCAAGCGGGCCTGGCATGCCGGCGCCGCCTGGTGGCGCGGCATTCGCGACGTCAATTCGGCGAGCATCGGCATCGAGATCGTCAATCCCGGGCATGAATTCGGCTATCGGCCCTTTCCCGCTGGCCAGATCGTCTCGGTCGTCCAGCTGACCAACGAGATCGTCAAGCGCCACGATATCGAGCCGATCAACGTCGTCGGCCATTCGGATGTCGCCCCGGGGCGCAAGCAGGATCCCGGCGAGCTGTTCCCGTGGGACAAGCTTGCCAAGCTCGGTCTCGCCGTGCCGCGCCCCGAAAGTGCGCATGTCGATCCGGGCTGGAGCGACAGCGCCTTCCTGCTGGCGCTCGAGCGGTTCGGCTATGACATCAGCGACAAGGAGGCGGCGGTCGAAGCCTTCCAGCGCCGCTGGCGGCCCGAAACGGTCGACGGGACCATCGATGGCCAGAGCAGGGCGATTCTGCTGCAACTGCTCTTGGCCTATGGCGAGGGACGGACTAGATAGGGCGGACCAGAGGGCCGGGCGGCCGCGTGGCTTGCCACGAGGAAAGTCCGGGCTCCATGGATCGACGGTGCCGGGTAACGCCCGGCGGCCCCCGCGCAGGCGGGGGTCAGGGAAAGTGCCACAGAGAGCAGACCGCCCGATTTCTCTTCGAGATTGAAGGCAAGGGTGAAAGGGTGCGGTAAGAGCGCACCGCGCGCGCCGGCAACGGCCGCGGCACGGCAAACCCCACCGGGAGCAAGACCGAATAGGGGCGGCGCATGGGTCTCGATCCGACCCGCCGCCCGGGTTGGTTGCTCGACCCCGGAAGCGATTCCGGGGCTAGAGGAATGGCCGCACAGCCCCCGCTTGCGCGGGGGTGGACAGAACCCGGCTTACAGGCCCTCTGGCAACCTTTACATCGTCCGGTCAATCGGCCACCTTACATTCCGCGATCGATCATCGGGTCGAGAAAAAAAAGGGGGGATTGCAATGGAAGACTATCTGAAATTCAACAAGTTTATTACGCCGACCTTTATCCAGATTCTTTTCTGGCTGGGTGTCGTGGGCATCTTGTTCTACACCTTCACCCTAGTCAGTGCCGCCAGTCAATTTGGCGGAGGTGGTGCTGGTACCGTCTTGGGGGCCTTTCTGGCGATGATTTTCATGATCATATTCTGGCGGGTGTATTGCGAGATCATGCTCGTGTTGTTCAAGATACTTGCTGAATTGCAAGCGTTGCGGAAGGCCAAGGTGGGCACGCCGGAGCCGGATAGCAGCGCCGTCTGAGTCGCGGCTCCGCGCCGTGCTCCGGATCGGCCGGCGCGGTGGTGCCGATTGGGTGAGCGAGGGAACTTTCGTTCTGCTACTTGGTCTCGTATGAGAGCCGGAACAGAATGATCGAACCCATCCAAACCCTGTCCGAGTTGCTTCGCTCGCCGGCGACCAAGTGGCCGGAGATCGCTTCCGACCGTTCGATGGCGGCAGCGGAACTTATCCGTACGGCCGCCTTGCTCGCGCTCATTCCGGCTCTGTCTCGCGCCGGAGGTCTGATCCTTCGGGGTTCGCCCAATCCCTATGAAGCGGTTTCGCCACTCGGAATCGTCTCGTCGGCCGTGGCGACATGGCTGCTCTTCCTTTTGATTCCGCTTATCATGACGATTCTGCTGTTCCGCCTCTCTCCCGTCTTTGGTGGAAAGTTCGATCGCAATGGCGCCTACCTCACAGTGCTTTACGCGGCATTGCCGACTTGGCTCGCAGGCTTGGTCTTCGTGCCCTTTGCGCTTTCCGATGCGATGGCGCTGATCGTTGGGCTCGCCGGCTTTTCCTATTTACTATATTATGGGAGCCGTGCGGTGATGTCGGTGCCGGAGGACAAGGCCATAGGTTTGGTTCTGGTTACCGCGGCCTTGTGGTTCATAATCTACTTCGCCCTCTATGTATTGCTCGACAGTTTCATGGCCTTGCGGGGTTAGGTCGGTTGATCTTCGCCGAGAATAGACGCTAGGCCGAACGGTATGTCGCGATCACGACGATCCAACGATTGGGGCTTTCCCCGCTGGCGCAGCTATGGCGGCAATCGCGATGCGACCGAGCTGCGTCTGTGCGATCGGTATGGCTGCGAGGAGCCCGGCGACCGGCCGGCGCCGAAATCGCCCAACAGCTCCGAACGCTGGTTTTTCTGCGAACGGCACGCCGGTGAATATAACCGCAACTGGAATTATTTCGAGGGGCTGACCAAGGAGCAGCGCGAAGAGCGCGAGAAGGACGAGCAGCGCGAGACCGCCGGCTTTACCCAGTCGGCGCATCATGGCTGGGCCGGGCCCGGCGATGGCAGCCGCAGCAGCGACGAGATGCGCGCGCTCGAATTCTTCGACCTCGAACCCGACATCGAGTTCGTCGAGGTGAAGGCCGCCTGGCGCCGGATCGCCAAAGAAAATCACCCCGACGTGAAACCCGGCGATGCCGAGGCGGCGCAACGCTTTGCGGCCGGCCAGGCGGCCTGGGAAATTCTGCGCGCGGCCGAGGAGCGGCGTGAATGGAAGGGCGGTTGACGCGCTAGGCGTCGGCGTAGCGCTGCGCGGTCTCACGGATCAGCGCGATCATGTTGGGAATGCCTTGCGTTCGGTTCGAGCTCAGTTGGTTGCGCAGGTCGAACGGCGCCAGCTCGTTTTCGATATCGGTGTCGAGGATCGCCGCCGGCATTGCATCCTGCACGGTCTTCAGGATCAGCGCGATGATGCCCTTGGTGATCGCCGCGTTGCTGTCGGCGAGGAAATGGAGCCGTCCGTCATCGGTGCGCGTCGGATAGACCCAGACCGCCGCCGAACAGCCGCGCACCAGCGTCGCATCGGTCTTGAGCGCCTCGGGCATGGCATCGAGATCGCGGCCGAGATCGATCAGCAGCCGGTATCGGTCGTCGGCTTCGAGAAATTCATATTCGTCGCGAATGTCGGCCAGGATTCGGGTCATGCAGGCCGATGTAGGAGGGAAGGGGGGCGCCGTCACCCCGGCGGAATGATCCGCCGGGGCGGGCGATATCAGAGTTCGATGCCGGCGGCGATCGCCTCGAGCTTGCGAACCCGTTCCTTGAGATCGGCGACCTCGATCCGCGAGCCCGTCGAGGGCGCGGCGGTCTCCGCCTGTTCGCGTTCGACTTCGAAGCGCTTGAGCGCCAGCCAGCCATTCCAGCCCTTGAGCGTAGCGTAGCTCGCCATGCCGAGGCCGATCAGACAGGCAACGGCAATCGTCATTATCGCATAGGGGTCGTACATGGTCCTGTCCTCCTTCCTCAGCGCTCGTCGCGCAGTGCCTCGATTTCACTTTCGAGGCGGTTGGATTTGTCGGTGGCGATCCGTTCGAGCACCGCGACGCGCTCCTTCAGATACTTCATCTCCTCGCGCAGCCTTTCGGCGTCGGGATCCTGAAGCCGGACGGATTTGCCGTTCTCGTCTTCGATATAACCGGCCTGGGCCTTGTATCTGGCCCGGATGACGCCCGCGACGGCGGTGATCAGCACGATCGCCACGACCATTGAAAAGGGATCCATATTCTTCCTCCTGAACCGTTGTTTCGTCTTCTAGTTTACGCTCGTCTCACGCAGATCCTCGATTTCGCTGGCGAGCTTCGTCGACTTGTCGGTGAGGATCCGTTCGAGCACCGCAACCCGCTCTTCGAGCTGTTGCGACCTGGCGGCGTATCGCGCGGCCTTTTCGGCCGTCTCGTGCGAAATCGCCGTCAGTTGCTTTTCCTTGAGCTTCGCCCACCGCTCGTAGGCGGCGTAGCCGATGCCGCCGACGACCGGCACGACGACGACCATGAAGATGATGAGCAGTGTTTCCATAGTCCGTCTCGCTCCTAATTGACGCTCGTGTCGCGCAGGCTCTCGATCTGCTGATCGAGCGCATAACCGCGATCGGTGACGATCCGTTCGATCGTCGCCAGCCGCTCCTTTACCGAACTCAGCTCGGCGCGAAGCTGGGCGTTTTCCTGCCCGATCAGCTTGACCCGTTCGACGGCCTCGCGGTCGGTTCGCGGGTGGAGTTCGTTGCCCCAGCTGCTTTCGAGCGGGTAGCCGTTCTTGATCCGCATCCAGGTCGTCGCCACCCAGCCGAGCACGCCGGCGACCGCGATGACGGCGATCAAGGGCGCCATTTCCATGATGAATGAGGCAGTGTCCGGGTTCATTATTCATCTTCCCTTTTATTCTTCGCGCAGCTTTTCGATCTCGTCGGAGAGCCGCGTTCCCTTGTCGGTGGCGATCCGCTCGAGCACCGAGATGCGATCCTCGAGCCGGACGATCTTGTCCTTGAGATCTCCATTCTCGTTGGCGATCAATTCGATCTTGCGGTTGGCTTCGGGATCATGGCGCTCGGTCTTGCCGCCCCACTCATCCTCGAGCGGGTAGCCGTGCCGGGCGCGGATCCAGGTGGTGATCACCCAGGCGCCCATGCTGAGCGCGATGATCGCGATAACGAAACCGGGGCCTCCCCAATTCATGCCGAAATTCCTTCCTGAACCTTGCTTTCGCCGTCTAGCGCAGCGACTCGATTTCCTGTGCGAGCGCCGAATTGCGCGAGGTCACCATGATCTCGACATCGGCCAGACGGCGGTCGATATCGCGGTAGCGCGAGCGTATCGAGTTGACCGAGCGCTTCGGATTGACGCGTGTGCCCTGCCAGAATTTCGCTTCCTCGGCGTCGTGATAGAGCCCCAGCGGCTTGTTGGGCGCCAGCCAGCCGACCAGAAAATAGACGAGGAAGAGGGGCGGGAAGGCGAACAGCGTGACCATCACGAAGCCGATCCGGACCCACAGTGGGTCGATGCCGGTATAATCGGCAATCCCGGAGCAGACGCCGAGAAACCTGGCATTCTGCTTGTCGAGATAGAATTTGGTGCGGCGGTCGTTCATTTCGTATCTCCTGTTTCGGTCGCCGTCAGATCCGGCTGATCGTGCGCGGCGTGTCCTGCCGCAATTCGTCTTCGCCGATCCGGTCGTCGCGTAGCCGGTCGTGGCTCAGTTCGGGGTGCGCCGGGCGCCAGTCGGGATTCTCGGCGGCGATGATGCGCTCGATCGAGTTCATCCGGTCATCCAGTCGCCGGGCAAGGTCGTATAGTTCGTCGAGCAGATCTTCGTCCTCTCGATTGATCGAGCCGGCTCTCTTCCATTGCGTGACATAGTGAAAAATCAGCCAAGGTAGCCCGATGAAGAGCATGCCGACGATGCCGATGGGTACGAGAATATCCTCCATGATTTACGCCTCCTTGCCGGCATCTGCGGACTTGCCGCCCTGTGCCTTCTTCATCGCCGCGAGTTCGGCCTCGACCTTCTCGCTCGATTCGAGCTGGGCGATTTCCTCTTCGAGCGTCTGCGGGCCGGTCAGCGCGGCGGCTTCGGCGCGGCCTTCGGCGTCGTCGACGCGGCGTTCGAGTACCTCGAAACGCTGGAAGGCGTCCTGGAGCCGTTCGCCATTGTGGAGCTCGCGCATCCGGTAGCGGTTTTCGGCGCTCTCGAGGCGCGTCGCGACGCTGTTCTGGCGCGAGCGGGCCTCGCGCAGCTTGCCCTGCAGCTTGGCGATGTCTTCCTCGTAACCGCGCAGCGCTTCGTCGAGCACCTCGATCTCGTCGATCAGCCGGGTCGCCATGTCGGTCGCCTTTTGCTTCTCGACGAGCGCCTGCTTGGCGAGATCCTCGCGATCCTTGGAGAGCGCGAGCTGGGCCTTGTCCTTCCAGCTGTCCTGGAGCTCCTCGAGCTTGGCGATCGACCGGCGCATTTCCTTCTGGTCGGCGATCGTCCGCGCGGCCGAAGCGCGAACCTCGACCAGCGTCTCTTCCATCTCGAGGATGATCATCCGGATCATCTTGGCCGGGTCTTCGGCCTTGTCGAGCATGTCGGTGACGTTGGCGGCGATAATGTCTCGCGTGCGTGAAAAAATTGACATGGGTAACTCCTTGCGTCGTTCAGATGGGGCGGCCGGGAAGGGCAAGGGGCAATGTACTTCCCGGCCTAACTCCACCAGCTCAGGCATAATGCGCCTGATCCCGATCGGTGTTGTATTCGGCCAGCTGAACCTGTTCGGTGCTGGGGCCGGCATTCACCGGGCCAACCGTCCCGAGAATGACTGTGGTGCTGACTGCCAGGGCGGCGACCGCAGCGATCGCATGCTGGCGAAGATTGTTTCCGTTGCTCATATCTGGTCTCCTGAACCTTGGCCTCGTTAAACTCTGTCCCGGCTTGTTTCCGATGACGCCCCATACAATGCAGGCGGCGTGCCAATTTTGAATTCTGGCTCAAATCCAGACATTTACCGAATATTAACAGCCAAAGCACATGGTGAGTATTGCCATAATGTGGCGAATAACACTATGGGTTGGCAATGGATCGCGAGAATCAATTCGTCGGCGAATCGGGCGCCTTTCTTGACGCGGTCGAACAAGCCAGCCGCGCCGCGCCGCTCGACCGGCCGGTGCTCGTCATCGGCGAGCGCGGCACCGGCAAGGAGCTTATCGCCGAGCGCCTGCATCGGCTCAGCCGGCGTTGGGACGGGCCGCTGATCACGCTCAATTGCGCGGCGCTGCCCGAGACGCTGATCGAAGCAGAATTGTTCGGCCACGAGGCCGGCGCCTTTACCGGCGCAACGCGCGCGCGCGCCGGGGCTTTCGAGGAAGCCGATGGCGGAACTTTGTTCCTCGACGAACTGGCGACTTTGTCGGCGGCGGCACAGGAACGGCTCCTGCGCGCCGTCGAATATGGCGAGGTCAGCCGCATCGGATCGAACACCCCGATCAATGTCGACGTGCGGATCGTCGCCGCGACAAACGAAAATCTGCCGGCGCTCGTCGATCGCGAGCAGTTTCGCGCCGATCTGCTCGACCGGCTGTCCTTCGAGGTCATCACCCTGCCGCCGCTCCGGGTGCGCGAGCGCGACATACTGATCCTCGCCGACTATTTCGGAAGGCGCATGGCGGTGGAGCTCGACTGGCCCGGCTGGCCGGGGTTCGGCGATCGGGCGACCGACGCGCTCGAGGCGCATGACTGGCCGGGCAATGTCCGCGAGCTGCGCAATGTCGTCGAGCGCGCCGTCTATCGTTGGGATGCACCGAACGATCCGATCGACCGGATCCAGCTCGATCCATTCGACTCGCCCTGGGCGTTCCCCGAGCCGTCCGCGAAAAGCGACGAGCAGCAGGAGGAAACATCCGGCTCGGCTCCCGCGCCGGCCGCGCCGGTCACCGACGATTTCAAATCGGCGGTCGAGGAGTATGAAAAGCGGTTGCTCGAAACGGCGCTCGAAAGGGCGCGTTTCAACCAGCGGCAGACGGCTAAGGCGCTCGGCCTGACCTACGACCAGCTGCGCCATGCGCTCAAGCGGCATGAGCTGATCGGCTGATTGGCGCCGGTGCGGAACCGTGCTATTCTCCGGCCCGATCGGAGAAAGCGAAATGCGCGCATTTGTGACGATCGTTCCGATATTGGCGATGGGCATCGCCGCGTCCGCCGAGGCGGCGGTTTCGGTGTTCGGCGATTCCGACGCCTACCAATGCTATCGCGCCGCCGATGAAGCGCGGACCGACACGGCCGCCTTCCGGATCTGCGACGAGGCGCTCGACAATCGCGAACTGCGCGGCCGCGACCGCGTTGCGACCTTCGTCAATCGCGGCATACTGCATGTTCTGCTCGGGCGTTACGAGCTGGCGATCGCCGATTATGACCGCGCGATCGCGCTCGATGCCGACGAGCCCGAAGCCTATCTGAACAAGGGGCTGGCGCTGCTGCGGCGCGACGACGGCGGAGAAGGGTCGGTGGCGCTGTTGAGCGCGGCGCTCGATCGCGGCACCCGCGAACCGGCCATCGCCCATTACAGCCGCGGCATCGCCCACGAGCTCAATGGCGACATCGTTGCCGCCTATCATGACCTGCGCCGGGCCAACCAACTGGCGCCCGGCTGGGACGCTCCGGAGCGCGATCTCGCTCGATTCGAAGTGCGCGATCCTGATTTGCGCTGACGTTGGTCGCCGTCAGTTTGCCGTTTGCCGAAAGAGGCCCGCAATCGGCCCCGATAATTTCGATGCGAGGGGCAACTGTGATACATAATAAAATGTCGCTGACAGGAGGCTAACATGAACAAAGCCGTCAAATTCGCCATACTCGCCGGATCGATGCTGGCCGTCGCCGTGCCGGCCTCGGCAGCCATTACCGTGCTGGGGACCTCGCGGGCCGCGTCCTGCTACCAGGCCGCCGAAAATGCGGTGCCAACCCGGCGCAACATCGATGTATGCCTGGCTGCGCTGGAGGATGACCCGCTGACCCGACGCGAGCGGATCGCCACCCACGTCAATCTCGGCATCCTCTATTTCTTCAACCAGGATTACGACACCGCGCTCGCCCGTTTCGATACCGCGCTGACGATCGATCCGAACGAACCGGAGGCCGTGCTCAACAAGGCGATCACTTACCTGCGCCGCGACGAGAACGGCTCGGAGGCTTTGCCGCTGTTCAGCCGGGCGATCGACATGGGCA